>WLOR01000008.1 GCA_009699165.1 Actinomycetota bacterium
ATCCAATGTGGTCGATCTTTAGATTCAGTTGCGACATCGATTCGTGAAACAAAGTTTTCGTAGCCGGCGAAAATAACCATCAGAATAAGATTGGCAAGAAGGGTTAGGTCCAGTAAAGCAAGTAGGTCGAGCGTAAAACTCTGTGGGGTGGCTTCGCCAATGTGGAGAGCAAGATGATAAAACTCGATTAGAAATCTATACGTCAAAAGAAGTAATGCTCCGACCAGGCCAAGATAAAGTGGAGCTAAGAGAAAACGAGAGCGGAATAGAACTACTTCAATACTGTGGGATATTCGGTTCATGCAAGAACTTTATCTCAATCCTCAAGACCGAGAGTTACTTGGAGCCACTCTTCTTCGAGTTTATCTTTATCTTGTCGTATCTGTTCAAGCTCTTGTGTCAAAGCATGTAAGCGCTCTGGATCAAATGCTGCTTCCTCGAGCCCAATCTCTAACTCAGAGATTTTTCCATCTGCTTTTTCCATCTGGCGCTCAAGACGAACTTTGTCTTTCTTTAATTGGCGCTGTTCGGCGGCGTTAGAAGATTTCTTCTCTTTCTGTACCGATGTAGTGTTACTCATTGCATCATGACGGAGCTCTAGATACTCATCGACTCCACGCGGTAGATCCCGGACAGATTTATCGCCTAACAAGCCGACAAAGCGATCACACACACGCTCTAGAAAGTACCTGTCGTGCGAAATAACTATTAACGTTCCACCATAGCCATCAAGTAAATCCTCTAGTTCGGTGAGTGTTTCAATGTCGAAATCATTTGTGGGTTCATCAAGTAGAAGGACATTGGGGCTATCCATCAAAAGGCGTGTTAACTGTAAACGGCGCTTTTCACCTCCAGATAGATCTCCAACTGGCGTCCATTGAGATTCTCGATCAAAACCTAACCGCTCGCAAAGCTGGGAAGCAGAAAGCTCACGTCCACCACCTAGCTCCACGCGGTTGGCAACCTTTTCGACCGCTTCAAGTACACGCCAAGTCGGATCTAACTCATCGAGATGTTGCGTAAGAAATGCTGGTTTAACGGTTATTCCTGTTACTAGCTTGCCAGCGGTTGGCTGAATTTCACCAACGAGTGTTCGCATCAACGTTGTCTTTCCTGCGCCATTTATGCCAACTACGCCAATACGCTCTCCAGGTCCGATGTTCCAGTAAAGATCAGTAATTAACTCGTTATCACCGAGTTTTACTTGTACATGGTGTGCCTCATAAACAGTTTTACCCAAACGGTTCAGAGCAAATTTAAGAAGTTCACCTTGGTTGCGAGGCTCCGGCTCACCAGCAATGAGGACATTTGCTGCATCAACACGAAATTTTGGCTTAGTTGTTCGAGCAGGCGCACCTCGTCGCAGCCACGCTAACTCTTTACGCACGAGTGCATTTCGACGCGCATCCATTACAGAGCTTTGTCGTGCACGCTCTGCTTTAGCTAATACGAAAGCGCTGTATCCACCTTCATACTCTTCGACTTTTCCATCTACGACTTCCCATGTGCGATCTGTGACCGCATCTAAAAACCACCTATCGTGCGTTACTACTGTGACAGCTAAACCTTTGCGATTATTTAGGTACTCTGCAAGCCATGCGACACCCTCAACATCCAAGTGATTTGTTGGCTCATCGAGAAGAATTAAGTCGAGTTCATTTATTAGCAATTTTGCTAAACCAACTCGTCGGCGTTCACCACCTGAAAGTTGGCCAAATTTGCGATCAAAGATATGGTCGTCAAAGCTTCCGAATAAACCAGTAAAAACTTCACGAATATTAGGTTCGCTTGCCCATTCGTGTTTTGCAGTATCTCCAAGTACAACTTCACCTACCGTGCTTTCAGGATTTTCAAAGTCAACTTGAGAGAGAATTCCAATACGCGACGAGTTGGATTTTGTAACTCGCCCCGAATCAGGCGCCTCTATCCCGGCGATTACTTTCATCAACGTACTTTTGCCGCAACCATTGCGCCCAACGATTCCAATTCGATCGCCCTCGGAAATACCAAGCGAGACTCCCACTAAGAGCTCTTTAATATCAAAGGCCTTTGAGACCTGTTCTATATTTACGACATTATTTACACCGTTGCGCGCCATGATGGGAGAGCGTACCTTTCATCCATGAATGTCACCGACCGCGAATACGCGTTAGAGCTCGATAGAAATGATCCTTTAGCCCACTTCAAATCGCAGTTTGTCGTCGCAGATCCGCAGATGTGTTATTTAGATGGAAACTCATTGGGAAGGCTGCCTAAAGCCACCATTACCGCGGTCAATGATTTTGTAACGCGCGAATGGGGTCCCGAAGTCGTCACGGGTTGGGGGCATTGGGTTGATGAAGCCCAGCCGACGGGCGATTTGTTGGGTGCGGCCGCCCTTGGCGCCGCTGCCGGGCAGGTTCTTGTCTGTGACACAACGTCGGTAAATTTCTACCAGCTCTGCCTTGCGGCAATACATGCCCGACCTGGCAGAAAGACGATTATTACAGAT
Source organism: Actinomycetota bacterium (assembly GCA_009699165.1). Taxonomy (GTDB): domain Bacteria; phylum Actinomycetota; class Actinomycetes; order Nanopelagicales; family Nanopelagicaceae; genus Planktophila. Next base: position 2,492 of record WLOR01000008.1, read on the forward strand.
GCGGCAAACTTTCCAACGGATAGATACATTCTTGATGGAATTGCTAAGCAGTTTGGATTAAAACTAGTAATCATCAACAATGAGGATCCAACTATTGCCGTGCATGAACGGATTACCACTGAAGTTTTAGCACCTTACTTAACCGATGATGTAGCACTCGTGACGTTAGAAGTAATTCAATATCGCTCTGGTGCTCGCACTGATATTAAATCAATCACAGATCAGGTTCGTGCCATTGGTGGATTAGTGGTGTGGGATGCAAGTCATGCAGTTGGCGCAATTGAATTGAATTTAGATGCAAATGGCGTTGATCTCTGCGTTGGTTGTACTTATAAATACGGTAACTCTGGCCCAGGTTCACCTGCATGGTTATACGTCAGCAAGAATATTCAAAATGAACTTCAAGTGCCTATCCAAGGTTGGTTTGCCCAAGGCGCACAGTTTGAAATGGGACCTGTCTTTGAAAAAGCCGATGGAATTCGCGGTTTCCAGATTGCAAGTCCATCGCTAATTGGAATTCGTTGCGTTCAAACTGCCTTCGCAATGATTCAAGAGGCAGGTATTAATGAAATTGCAAAGAAGGCCGCAATTGGTACTCAGATGATGATTGACCTCTTTGATGAGTGGTTGGCACCATTGGGTATCGAGTTAAACACTTCACGATTATCGGATGAGCGTGGTGGGCATATCTCACTTGTTCATCCAGATGCTGCACAGATATGTATCGCCCTTAGACAAATTTCTAATGTGATACCTGATTATCGAACTCCAAATTCAATTAGATTAGCAATTTCACCTCTGGCAACTTCATATGCTGAGGTGTGGGATGGTTTCGACCGTATGCGTGAATTAGTGGCATCGGGCCGCTATAAAGAGGTACAAGAGAGTGGTTCAAGGGTCACATGAACAATGACAACTTCGATTCAGCGCTAACCTATACATCATATTTAGCAGTTGATGAACTACTGAATCTGCAACGTCCTCTTTCGGTCGGTCCAGAACATGATGAGATGTTATTCATCATTATTCATCAGACATACGAACTGTGGTTTAAGCAGTTGCTGCATGAGTTTGCTCAGGCACAACGTGCAATGGAGTCCGGCGATACTCATTATTCTTTAGCTCTCCTTGGTCGAATCCGGACAATCATGAAGGTCTGTGTTACACAGATTGATATTTTGGAGACGATGACACCGCTGCAGTTCAATGCTTTCCGCTCATATCTATCTTCATCAAGTGGATTTCAATCTGCTCAGTTTAGAAAAGTTGAAGCGCTACTTGGTCGACGCGATACAAAAATGGCAGGACATTTGCCACCAGCGATTCAGGCGGAGATCGCTTTAATCACTTCTGAAAACTCCGTGTGGGACTCGGCGCTTGCTTATTTAGCAAAGCGTGGGCACGCGATTCCTACAGATGTACTTGGGCGTGATAGAACATCTGCTTACGAAGCCAATCTTCGAGTGCAAGATGTTTTGCTTGAAATACATCGAAATGATCCTGAAAGTGCAATGGTCTGCGAACGTTTATTAGATATAGATGAAGGTATTCAAGAGTGGCGATACCGTCACGTTAAAATGGTTGAACGCACAATTGGACATAAAATCGGCACCGGTGGATCTAGTGGCGTTGAGTATCTAGCAAGCACACTCTTTAATCCTGTCTTTAAAGATTTGTGGGAGATTCGCTCACGATTCTAAAGTGGCAATGCATTGAGTACTATCTCTGACAACGCTTTACGTTCGCGTGTAGCTATTTCACGGTCATAGGTTTGACCTTCTAACTGATCGGCAGCTGCCTGCTTGCCAATTGCAACAATAATTACAGGCCTCTGACCCTGAAAAAGTGCACCAGCTTTGTCTGCATCAAAGCCAGCCATTTGATGGGCTACGAAGCCTCGGTGGTGTGACTCAAGCGTTAACTGTGCGACCGCAAGGCCACAGTCATACATGTACGTTGGATTTGGATTCCCATCTTCGCGAATAGATTCTCCGCCGACTGCTACCAGAAGTGCGGCCCGATAAGCCCAACTCTGATTGAATGGAACTAGGGCATCGAGGATCGATTTAAACTCTGCATCACCTCGGCGGCCAACTAGAAAGCGCCATGGTTGAATGTTGTTTGCCGAAGGTGCCCAACGTGCCGCTTCAAGAATAGCCACCACATCTTCGTTGGACACATTAGCGCTTTCATCTAGCGAACGCGGACTTCTTCTTTGAGCAAATAGTTCGTGAATATCTACGGATGTCTGTGCTTTCATCATCCGGGAACCATAATGCACATATAGAGTTAATGCATGTCCAGTTGGATTCATCACAGTGCTGAATGGCTTGTTGCAAACAATCTGCAAGTTCCTCTATTCCTTTTACTAATTCTTTTTTCATTTGCAGAGGCTGCCGCCTTTGTAGGTTTCATTCTTCCGGGAGAAACTTCATTACTAATCGGCGGAGTATTAGCTCACTCGAAAGTATGGCCTCTCTGGCTCTTTATTCTCTGCGCGATTATTGGAGCAATTGCAGGAGATTCGGTTGGTTACGAAGTAGGAAAGCATTTTGGTCCTCGTATAAAACAGACTGCTTTTGGCAGGCTGATTGGTGAAAAGCGCTGGAAGTTAGCTGAACACATATTTGAGAAATACCACGGTGGAGCTATATTTTTTGGGCGAGCTCAAGCATTGCTGCGGGCCCTTGTTCCTGCACTAGCAGGAATGCACCGAGTCCCATATAAAGTATTCCTAAAGTGGAATGCTGCGGGTGGAGTCATATTTAGCACGATTGTAATTATCTTGGGATACGAATTCGCAAGTTCATTGCAAAGCCTAGAAAAATACTTAAAATACTGGGCAATATTCTTCTTACTATTTGTCTTTACCGTTATATCGCTTTTGAAACGCAAACTTGAACGTTCAATAGCCGAAGATTAATTCGAGTAATAAATAAGTAGAAATATGATTGAGACAATCGCTGCTGCAGAAATAATGAAATAATGAGCCCACTGAGGCAGCCCAGTGCGATCTGCTGCCTTTGTAGCAATTCTCTTCGTATGAAGTATCGCCTCACCAGCCCAAGCAAACTCTGTAGCCAAAATTCCCAAACCAGCAAGAACTATTAGTACGCCCGGTCCAGGCCCAATCAAGGCAACTGCCCCTGCAGCAGTCACTCCTCCACCGATTAGGCCTATGAAGATTCGCCACAGTAGGCGACCGGCAGTGGTTTTTTTAATCCACTCTCTAAATCTCATCTCTTGCGTGTCACCGAGATCTGATGGCCATATGCGCGCTCTGAGATCTCTTTTCTTCTTTCTAGGTATTTCTCAGATGATCCTGACACTAAATGCTCAAAGCGAATATTTCCTTTGATTAAAGGTCGCAACTCGTCAGGCTTTGTCTGCATCCCGAATATTGGTGGCTCCTGCGCTATCTGTTCAACAACAATATGTGGGTGAATAAATCTATAAACAAGTGCTAACCGTCGAAGTCCAAGATTTGCAATATGTCGCAACCCTCGATTGAAGTGTTCCTGAACCATTAATCTATAAAAAGTAAGGTTTCTTGCTTTCTTTGCAGTTTTTTCAGTTGCTAATTTAAATAGCATCTGTGCAATCTCTTGTCCGCCAGTGGTCGCTGGTAACTCTGCACATTTGGCTGACAAGCTTGCCCGTACCAACGGATCTTGGAGTTTTCTTACGGTTGCTGTGATATCGGCGATGTCTTCTTGATCCGCCCGGAGAGCAAAACCAAAATCATGACACCAGCGAGCACGAGCTTCCTGGTCATCTGTACCTCGAATATTAGAGACGAATACCGTTGGAATTTGAGCTGGCAGTAGTTCATGTACCCCGTTGTAACCAGTGGCACATATTCCGACATCAAATGCATGCAGTACGTCAGCCAACGGGAAGTAGCGAACAACTTTTAAATCCAAACCCTCTGGAGCTAGAGATTTTCCATCTTTATCAATCGGGGCTTTTGTTAAAACAACTTGAAGGTTATCCCAACCCAGTAGTCCTTCAAGGGCCGCAGTCATCTTATGATTAACGTCGCTATCACCTGTTCCTAACTGCACAAGCGCAACAGGTCGATCGAGATCTAGACCAAGTGCTCGTCGGGCTTCATCTCTGGGCAGCGCAGATTCCTTGCGAAAAAGAGATACCGGTGCAGTTAACACTGAATCTTTACGTGAAGATGTTGGGCCAAAATCATATGCGCGCGCAATGTCGCCAGGTTCAATAATGGTATCCATCATCTTAGATTGCAGTCCAAGCACGAAACGTTGTGGCTTCTTCTGCCATAACCCACGCCTTACCCACACCAGTTTTAAGTCGGGGTATGCGTTCTTAGCAGCGATTACACCTGGGTACGGGACTACTCCATCAAAAGATAGAACTTTTGCATCTGTTTCTTCAATAAGTGCCAATAAGCGATCGCGCAGATACACGTCCCATTTTTCACGAGTCATCCATAACCGATCTTTGCCGGGAATGTATTCGCAACGTATATCCATAAATGAAGGAATCTCTGCGATTCCGCCAGCCATTGAAACAATTATGGGATTAGCGATCTCTTTTAACGAGACAGCAATAGCGCTTGCTCGCGCAAGGTGGCCCATTCCGACGCCATTGCTTGTGGCCAGAATGATTGTTGGCTTGCTCATGTGGCTAAGCCTACCCAAATGCTTCAATCATTTAGACTCAACTCATGAAAATAGTTGCCTCCCGTGCCCTAATAAATGGGCAACTAGAGTCAAACGTCTGCATTGAATCCGTGAATGGGATTATTACTTCGATTGAAGTTGATTCAGCGATGCCCACAACAATTTCGGGAGTGATACTGCCCGGCTTCGTAGACATTCACACCCATGGTGCTGGTGGTTACTATTTCTCTGCTTTAAAGCCTGAGGATATTTCGATCGCAATAAGTACACATGCATCCCATGGAACAACTTCGATGTTGGCAAGCCTTGTCACAGAGCCACTAGAGAGCCTGCTCAAACAAGTCACAGCACTTGTTCCATTTATCGGTACGAGCCCCATTAAGGGTATTCATCTAGAGGGTCCTTATCTCTCTCACTCACATTGTGGGGCGCATGATTCGGCGCTTCTTCGAACTCCAAATATCGCTGAACTAGAACAGTTAATTGCCGCATCGAATGGCTCAATCCGAATGGTCACTCTCGCACCTGAGTTAGCTGGAGCAATAGCGGCTATTGAGTTTTTATGTAGCCAAGGTGTCGTTGTTGCTTTGGGGCATAGCGCAGCAGATGCCATAACTACTAAAGCTGCGATTGATGCTGGTGCCAGGATTATTACCCATTTCAATAATGGAATGCCAAAGCTGGATAGTGGAGAAAATATCTCATCGGCATCACTTAATAATGCTGACGTTGCTCTCGAACTTATTCTAGATGGCGTGCATCTAAACCAGATAGATACACAGAGAATTCTCGACTCTGCACCTCATCGCATAATCGCTATAACCGACGCTATGTCAGCGGCTGGAAGCCTTGACGGAGATTACACAATCGGCAAACTTGATGTCCGCGTAAAAGATGGCATTGCCCGATTAACATCAAATGGAGCCCTTGCAGGTAGCACTTTGACAATGGATCGTGCATTTCATAACTTAATAGATAACTTTGGATTTTCAATCCCATCCGCCATTCATGCAACGTCTACTCTTCCGGCAGAAAAAATCGGACTTGTTGATGCTGGCAGTATTGAGGTTGGTAAGCGCGCTGAATTAATCGAATTTACAGTGAGTGGATCAATAATTCCGGTTTAAGAACTAGCTGCCCCACGACGAGTGCAACGGACGGCCTTCGGCATAACCTGCCGAGGATTGAACTCCCACGACGGCGCGCTCTGCAAACTCTTCAAGTGTGCGAGCGCCGGCATATGTGCATGATGATCTTAGCCCGGCAATAATTTCATCCAGCAAGTCTTCAACTCCAGGCCGCTTTGGATCTAAATACATTCGCGAAGTTGAGATTCCCTCTTCAAAGAGAGATTTTCTTGCTCGCTCAAATGCATCCTCACCACTTGTTCGTGCTGCAACTGCGCGTGCCGATGCCATTCCAAAAGACTCTTTAAATAACTTACCGTTGACATCACTTTGTAAATCTCCTGGTGATTCATACGTCCCTGCAAACCATGAACCAATCATGACTTGAGATGCTCCGGCGGCAAGAGCTAAAGCAACATCGCGAGGATGGCGAACTCCGCCATCTGCCCATACATGGGCACCATGCTTCTTGGCCTCTTCTGCACACTCAAGCACGGCTGAAAACTGTGGGCGCCCAACGCCGGTCTGCATGCGAGTCGTGCACATCGCCCCCGGACCTACTCCCACTTTCACAATCGTTGCACCCGCTTGGATTAAGTCTTTCGTGCCTTCGGCAGTCACCACATTTCCGGCAACGATCGGTACCGAAGTTCCTAACGATCTAATCGCATGCAGGGCCTCAATCATTTTTCTTTGGTGGCCATGTGCTGTATCAACTACGAGCACGTCGGCTCCAGATTCAATTAGAGCGGCCGCTTTGGCTGCAACGTCGCCATTGATTCCAACTGCTGCAGCTACTCGCAGTTTTCCATTGTTATCGAGTGCCGGTGTATACAAGGTCCCACGAAGTGCACCAATTCGAGTCATGATGCCCACTAATTCACCAGAGGCGGAAACTACTGGCGCTAACTTGTGGCGGTGAATATTTAGAAACTCAAAGGCTGCTCTGGCATCAAGATCCTCGGACATGGTTATTAACTCTTTGCTCATTACTTGATGCAGCTGTGTGAAGCGATCAACACTTTTACAATCCTCTTCGGTGACTATTCCAACTGGTTTGCCGCCATCAACCACCACTATCGCACCGTGGGCTCGCTTGTGTAACAAACTCACTGCATCTGCAACGGTTTGATGTGGGTTAAGGGTGATCGGTGTATCAAAAAATGTATGGCGGGATTTAACCCACTTGATGACGCTGTCAACAACCGCGTGTGGAATATCTTGTGGGATAACGGTGATACCCCCACGTCGTGCAACCGTTTCAGCCATTCGACGTCCAGAAATTGCAGTCATGTTTGCAACTACAAGTGGAATTGTTGTTCCAGTTCCATCATGTGAGTTGAGATCGACATCCATGCGGCTGGAAAGTTCTGATGCGCTTGGCACCATGAAAACATCGTCATACGTAAGATCGTGATTTGGAGTATTTATGAATCGCACGTGTGGAAACTATACTCAGGTAGAATATAAACATGTCTGAATTCCTGATTTCCGCCCGTGGCCTAACTAAAAAATTTGGCGATTTTGTTGCCGTAAATGGGATTGATTTCGATGTCCGTAAAGGAGAGTCGTTTGGCCTCTTAGGCCCAAATGGCGCAGGTAAATCAACGACTATGCGCATTATTGGCGCAACGTCCCAGCGCGATGCAGGCACAATCACGATTCTTGGCAAGGATCCCGAAAAACATGGTCCGCAAATTCGTGCTCACCTTGGGGTTGTCCCCCAGCAAGATAGTTTGGATATGCAGTTAACCGTTGTTGAGAATCTATACATCTACGGTCGCTACTTTGGTCTTCCACGTAAGTTTGTTAAGGGCAAGATTGAAGAGCTGCTGACATTTGCGCAGCTAGAGGAAAAGCGTGATGCAAAGGTGGAAACCTTAAGCGGTGGAATGAAGCGTCGGCTCACCATTGCCCGTGCGCTCGTCAGTGAGCCTGAGATTTTGATGCTTGATGAACCTACAACAGGTTTAGATCCGCAAGCCCGTCATATTTTATGGGATCGCCTCTTTAGGTTGAAAGAACAAGGTGTAACTCTCGTCATCACAACTCACTTCATGGATGAGGCCGAACAGTTGTGCGATCGTCTAATTGTGATGGATAAGGGAAACATTATGGCTGAGGGAAGTCCTGCATCTTTGATTAAGGATTACTCCACAAAGGAGGTTTTAGAAGTACGTTTTGGTTCAGATCGCAATCAAGAGGTTGCCGACAAATTACGCTCGATGTGCGAAAGAACTGAAGAGTTGCCTGATCGCATCTTGATGTACACCGAGGATGGCGAAACACTTCTTGAGCAGATTTATGCCGCCGATCTTCATCCTAAAACATCTCTGGTTCGTAGAAGTTCTTTAGAGGATGTCTTCTTGCGACTAACTGGCCGAACATTGATCGAATAATGAGTATTGTAAATATTCGACAGGGTTCGACTCGATTAGTCGATACCAAGAAAGTGCACTTGCGCGGTGCACTCTACGTTGCTGAGGCACGGACCAGAGCAATGATGAAATGGTTCTGGATGATTCTTGCTATCGCTGTAGCCAATCCAGCCCTTTACTTAATTTCTGTGGGAATCGGACTCGGCGGATTGATAGATAAAAACGTAGGGAGTGCTGGAATCGATGGCGTTAAATACCTAACTTTTCTAGCGCCAGCCTTACTTGCGCAAGCGGCGATTCAAAGTGCAATGGATGAAACTGTCTACCCCACAATTGAAGGTTTTAAGTGGTACAAAGTTTTTTACTCTATGAACTCCACGCCACTAAGTGGAGGCCAGATTTCATTAGGTGTTTTTCTTACCGCGCTTTTCCGAACCGTCTACACGGTCATACTCTATTTTCTAGTGATGTGGTTCTTTGGAGCTTTGGATTCTCCTAGAGCATGGCTTGCGATACCTACTGCGATTTTTGCAGGGGTTTCATTTGGTGCACTTATGCAGGCAGTTGCGGCCAAACTTGAAAATGAAAATATCTTCTTTGTTGTCTTAGGAAGATTTATTATGATGCCGTTGTTTTTATTCTCTGGCACATTTTTCCCATTGACATCCATGCCCTTCTTTTTACAATGGATTGGCTGGATCTCACCACTGTGGCATGCGACCGAGCTTGGTAGGTATCTCACCTATGGCCATGAAATCTCATCATCTATGGTTCTCATCCACTTCGCCGTACTTATCACCATGTTAGTCGCCGGTCTCTATCTTTCAGCCCGTATTTTTACTAAAAGATTGGCCAAGTAAATGTTTATCCCAATGGCAGTTGCAATCGCAGAAGCCCGTATAGGAAAACGTGGTGAGCGGTTCTACTCTGGCCGAGTTCCACAGTTGCTTGAACGAGGTTTCATTGCCTTTCGTTCTTCAACTTGGATGATTGTTCTATCTGGCTTTGTAGAGCCTGTCCTTTATTTACTCTCATTTGGTTATGGCATTGGCAAACTCTTGCCAACCATCGAAAGCGGTGGACATACTATTAAATATGCTGCATTTATAGCACCTGCACTATTGGCAACAAGTGCCATGAACGGCGCGATCTATGACTCAACAATGAATGTGTTTTTCAAACTTAACCACGATCGGATTTATCACGGCATGTTAGCAACCTCTATGGGTCCACTCGATGTTGCTCTAGGTGAAATTGGTTGGGCACTGCTACGTGGATTTTCCTATGCCTGTGCATTTATGGCCGTAGTGGCTCCACTCGGACTTATTGAAAGCATTTGGGGTCTATTGGCTATCCCTGCAGCGGTTTTGATTGCATTTGGCTTTGCCTCGGTTGGTATGGCGATAACTTCATATTTGACATCTTTTCAACAACTCGAAGTAATAAATATCTTCCTACTTCCTATGTTTTTATTCTCTGGTTCTTTTTACCCTCTTAGTGTTTTTCCTCAGTGGTTGCAGTTTGTCGCCAATCTTTTACCCCTGACCCATGCCATAAATTTAGTGCGGGGACTTTGCCTTGGAAATCTGAGTTTTTCATTACTGGGTCATGCGCTGTATTTCGTCATTATGATTATTTGTGGACTGTTTTTTACAACCAAGCGCTTAAATGCACTTTTTATGAAATAACTAAAGATTTCCCTGCAAAAACGCGGAGTTTTGGGGGTTGCATTTAAAAAACGGCATGAGATACTTATGTCTTAGTTCTAAAGAACTAAAAAACCGAACCGGGAGAGTACTTCTCAAACGAGTTTCAAACGCTGAAACCTTTGCCGTACAAGCTTTACAATGATTACACAAACCAATCACAAGGAAACTTTTAGATTCATCCCTACGACTTCAGTAGAGGTTCCACCCGAACGAATCGCCCAGCTTCTTAAAGCTGAATGGGAGTTATTCACACAACAAACCGGTAAGAGTGCAGAAGAGAGCAGACGCTCCTTCAAATCACTACCTCTAGGTGTGACTTCAAGTTTCCAGCACTGGGATCCATATCCGATTTCGATTGTCAGTGCTAAAGGCGCTTGGATGACCGATGTCGATGGGCGCGAACTCCTTGACCTGTCAATGGGATTTGGCGCAATGCTCGCTGGTCACCTTAACCCTGTCATTGTTGAAGAAGTTAAAAAAGCTCTTGAGACTGGAACTCTGTTTGTAACCCCATCACCAATTTCAACTGATGCTGCCGAGAGAATTTGTCGCCGCTTTGGAATTGATCAAGTGCGATTTACAAATAGTGGAACAGAGTCAACGATGTATGCCGTACGCACTGCGCGTGCTGCAACTGATAAAAATGCGATTGTTAAAGTCGAAGGCGGCTATCACGGTAGCTATGATCCTTTTGTAGTTTCAAGCAAGCCTCCATTGGATCAAGTCGGAGATCCAAGTGATCCAATTGCCCATATCCCTGCAGGGATTGTTCCTGGCGAAATTTATGTAGTGCCATACAACGATGCAGATTCTCTTGAGCGGACTTTTATTAAACATGCTGATTCAATCGCCTGTTTAATTCTCGAGCCAGTTCTTGAAAACTTGGGCATTGTTTTGCCAGATGAAGGATATCTAGAGCGCGTTCGCGATCTTTGCGATCAATATAACGTTGTACTCATTTTCGATGAAGTAAAAACAGGCTTAACTGCCGGGCATCAAGGTGCCGCCCAGCGTCTTGGTGTCACACCAGATCTAATTACTTTAGCTAAGTCAATTGGTGGTGGACTTACTTTGGCCGCTTTTGGTGGCAAAAAGAAGTACATGGATTTTGTGACTAATGGCAAAATGGCTCACTTCGGTACTTTTAACGGTAATCCTTTAGCGATGGCTGGAGTGCGTGCTGCAGATATCATCTTTACGCAAGAGTCATTAAAAACGGCAGAGGCATTTAACCAGCAGGCACTGGATCGAATCGGTGCGATCATTGAGAAATACCAACTTCCAGCACATACGGTCGGTTTTGGTGTCAAAGGCTGCGTAACGTGGTCAACGACGCCTGTTCGCAACTATCGCGACTACAAAGCTACAGACTTTGCCATTGCTGAACTCTCGTGGCTCTTCTCGCTCAACCGTGGAATCATTACGCCTCCGGGTCTCGATGAGCAGTGGCTCATATCTCTTGCCCACGGGCAACGTGAAGTTGATATCTTGGTTGAGGATTTCGAGGCGTTAGCTCAGGCGTTGCGCTCTTAAGGCGGATATACCTCAGCACCCCTGTAGAGTACGAACTTATGACTGGTCAAGTCTAAGGACCGTTCTATACATGGGGAGAGGTTGTGAAGCGCCTTTCTGCAATCCTCTTTAGCTTCTGGAGTAAAAAACTCTCTGGATTAATTCTCGCGATTCGATCAACCCGTGTTTTTGACTGGATTGAAAGTAATGAGCGTGTCTACCAACTCTTAAAATCGATGTATAGGTTTATTCATCGACCGATGAAGACTCTTCCGGAAATGGCTTTCGAGTACAAGTTATTAAAGGCAGTCCCTCAGCGAACTATTTACTGTGATGTATCTGGAATTTTCGACGTCCCATTTCTGGATGGAACTCGACGGGTCGGTAAATATTTTGCCCAGCATTTACTCGATATGCATGATTCGAATTACCGGATTATCCCCGTCAAATGGGATGGAAATACCTATATCGATTATAGAAAGACACAAAAGATCTTTAGATTCTTTGCAGATAGAAGATTTGAATGGAATCCAAATCCAGATGATTTACTTTTTTTGCAAACAATGGAAGCTGTCACACAAATTGGTCAGTTAAAATTTAAAGAGATCAAAAATAAAGTCAGAGTTGTAACCTTTATTCACGACATATTGCCTATTCGTGAACCTAGTTGGTTTACAAAGCGCATGGTTAACACTTTCATTGACAACCTTGATTCCGCTCTTGAAAACTCACATCTGCTCGTTGTTAGTTCGAAAGTAGTAGAAGGTGACCTGCTTGCATTGACCTCATCAACTAACTCTCAAAAAGTAATTCCCCAGATAGAACGTGTCAATATCGCTTCAGTTGCTCAACGTTTTAGGGTTAAAGAGAGAAGTACTAAGGTCATCTCTTGCGCAGATCCACTAGTTTTCTTGATGATTTCAACTATAGAGCCGCGAAAAGGTTATGACGAACTTGTAGCCGCGGCAACAAAAGCAATATTGGCAGGTGCAAATATAAAATTCATAATTGTGGGTCGCTTGGGTTGGGTATCCGACTCTTTTCGCGCAGAATTTGCGCGCTTTATTCAGGATTTCAGCGACCGAGTTGAGTGGCATGAAAATGCTACAGATGATGAAATCTCCGATTTTGTTTCAGAGGCAGATATTTTTCTCTCTCCAACACGCGGAGAAGGTTTTGGGATTCCAGTAACAGAGGCGCTCTTGGCTGGGCTTCCATCTCTGGCTCGAGACATACCTGTTTATCAAGAACTCTATGGTCATGCCGTCGCACTTTTCGGCAAAGGTATGGATTTTCCAGACTTATATACGGCTTTTATAGAGCCTGAAAAGCTCCAAGCGGTTGCTACGGATAGATTTACAAAATTCATTCCAAGTGATTCGCTGGATTCATTTAATGCACTCATGGAAGTCTTTCGATCTCAATAACACCTGGTAAAAGGGATCTCCCGAGTACTCTTTGCCTCAGGAATTGTTTCCAGACATGGGAGAAATATGCGCAGATTCGTGACTCTTTTTTCGGTTTTAGTCGCCCTTCAGGTGCCACTAGCAGTTGCCGTTGCAGCAGATGAGCCAATAACTGCGACGTCTTTTGAGATTCCGACACTGCAAACCTGTACATCGCTATCGTCACATGCAGTCAGGATTTTGCGAAGCCAGCGACCTTGTCATGTGAACACTGAGGCTCTTGCAATATGGCGAAGTGAGGCATCGGTTGAAGATTTAACCTCTAAATTCCCCATGGCAACACTGCAGACTTGTGCGGGAAAGAGTTCGACTAACCCAAGCTACTTGTTAATCAAGAGTAGCTGTCAAAAATTTCAAGTTGCAACGGCATGGCACAGATGGCTAAGGGCTCCTAGTACGCCAGAGATTAAAAGCGTTGTTGCTCTTAACGAGGTAACGGCGTTAATTACGTTCGATCAGATGAATGACAATCCAGATGCGCCTATCGCATTTTTCACTGTAATTAGCCATCCCGATGAAGTGACAACTACTGGTCTGCCTAATGCAAAAGGACAGTATTACGTTACGGGATTAAACGAGCAGAAGTCCTATACATTCTCGGTTTCAGCGACCAACGCCGATGGTGTGTCACCACTTTCTGCTGCGAGTGAAGTAGTCACGACACCAGCAATACCCGTTTTAGTTCCAGCCGGTCCAGGATTAATTTCATTTGTCACAGCAGCTGTTTTACTCTTTGCCTTCTTTATTTACCGGCGATTTAAATCCGCACTTCATTTAGTCTAGATTTTTGATGTTGCGAAAGTTCTGGGATTCACCCTTGCCGGAAATGGCAATCCGTTTTCTCCTTGTTATTCCCCTGATCTACTTGACCCACGCCTTTAGTTGGGACTTCTTGCGCACATGGACGACCACATTGATTGTTCAAGGTGATGCTTTTCTTGGCACACACCTTGCTGTGCTCTCACCCACATCATTTGCAGTTGGTGATCATTACTTTAAAGTTGTTATTTCTTGTACCTCTATCGACGTCCTAATTGGTTCGCTGCCGCTTTTGCTTGACCGCAGGAAAACAGTTTTTGGATTCATTCAATTCTTTCTTTTCTATGCCTTGGTGGCCGAAGTTTTGAATATTCTGCGGTTAGTACTTGGCTTCTTCGCCTTTGACCATGGGCTCTCATGGAGGTTTGCCCATGAGATTCCAAGTGGGGTATTTCTCTTTCTCTGGTTCATCTGGTTACTGCACTATCGAGGCTGGTCATCTCCTTCCCTCTTATTCAAAGACCAACACAAAGGGGAGTTAAAAGAAGAAAAGCCCCCGGTGTGAAAGGCACCGAGAGCTTAACTTGTGCGCGCGAAGGGATTCGAACCCCTAACCTTCTGATCCGTAGTCAGATGCTCTATCCGTTGAGCTACGCGCGCTTATTTAGTTTTGTATAGCCTGCGCATCTTACCTTCTTTTCATGGCCATCCAAAATGCCCATAATGCAGCCTATTAGTTGCCTTTTGCAGTGAATTAATAAAACACAAAGGGCGCCGGAATCAACCGACGCCCTTTGTTATTTACTGCTTAATTAGCCAACTTTTTTCACACGCCCATCGAGGGCAGGAATCTGGGTGACTTTGCCGGCTGCCATATCAGCCTTTAATGCATCTACAAACACATCAAGTAGTGCGCCATAAACTTTCGCCTTTGAAGGTGAGAACACATCTACATATCCATCGCCACCATAAATGATGTAGTCAAGAGTTGTCAGTGTGTATTCGGTAGCATCCTTTGCGATCTCAGTTCCATCATTCTTTGTAACCGAGACGATGCGACTTCCAAGTGGCTTTGACGAATCGAATGTGAACTTCAATCCAGATACCTGTGGGAAGCGTCCATCTGCTGGATAGTTACCACCAACGCCATTTTCAAGTGCCTTCCAAAGGTTTGCACCTGTCACAACTGTTGTTGCTACCTGGTTACCGAATGGATAAACAGTTAGAGCATCTCCGAGCGTCACATCGAGTGGGCCAGTACCTGTACGAACAAGAGCTGTATTGGCTGGGATGTAGTTCTTAGCTGGGAATGTATCGCGAATTCCACCGCCGTTAGAGATTGCAAAATCTGTCTTGTACTTAGCACGTAGTAAGTCTGCAATGTAATCACCCATTGGGTTTTCACCTGAACGCTCCACTGCAGGAGACCCACCGCGTGGGAACTGAGCAGATACTTGACCAATTTTGACGTCAAGTTTTCCAGTTAACTGATCTTTGTACTTCTTAACCAATGCCGCACCTGCTGCATCTGGAGTCGTCACTGTACTCACAACACCTGTATTAATAGTTGCAGCTGCAGCTTTTAAAACATGCTGCAGTGATGAGCCGATTACTTTTCCATTCTTTAAGCAAACTTGACTGCGTGTGTACTCAACTCCTGCGTTACGTACTTCGCCAAGAAGTGCTGGTGCGCTCAATCGACCAGTTGGGATCAAGGTCGAGAATGTCTGGTGGCTATGGCCACCATAAATAACTGCAGCCCCTTTTATCGCTGAAGCAAGGCTGTTATATAGGCCTTTTGCAGTTCCATCAGAGTTCTCAGTCCACCCTTGGTGAATGAGCGCAATGACGATGTCTGCACCGGCAGCTTTTGCGTCAACGATTGCCTTATTCATTCCGACAACACCTGGATCGATTTCGATTGTCTTCTTAGCGCCATTTGCATCCACATAATCGAGGTTTCCAGGGAAAACCTGCTCGATTGTCTCAGGAGTGTTTGCTCCAACGATTCCAACTTTGATTCCACCACGATCAACAATTGTGAAGGATTTTGCAGCCTTGTCACCTGACTTCAAGGCAGCTAATGACTCATCACCGTAGTTTGAAACAACCCACTGGAAATCTGAGGCACCGATAACTTTTTGCACATGAGCAAGGCTTCGGTCGTGTTCGTGGTTACCAAAAGTCGATGCATCAACCTTCATAAGGTTCATAGATTCGATTGTTGGCAACTCTTCAAACTCAGTTGAAATCGGTGGTGCTGCACCAATGTTGTCGCCAGATGAGACAGTGATTGTTGCTGCGTTAGCCTTGCGATCTGCCGCAAAGTTGCTAACTAATAATGGTGTTCCAAATGAGCTGCCTGTTTCGATTGCACCGTGTAAATCACTGAACTGCAGGATCTGTAATGCTTTATACGAAGGTGACGCCGAGTTTGCTATTTGAGCTGCGGTGTAAGTTTGTGTAGATACCCCCGGCTTAGAAAAGCCATAAGCATTTACCGCTTGAACAAATGGTGTTCCACCTGGCTGACCTACGACTACAGGCATTGTTACACCTGAGCGTCGAGATGCTGGGACGAAAATTGGGCAAGAGCCCGCGCCAGCCGAAACGACATATCCTGTAACTGCAGGGGTCACATCAGTCGCTGGTGTCCAGTTAACAACAATTCCATGAGAGCTAATGTGCGATGTAACGCCAGTAGGTGCAGCAGGCAAGGAGTAGCCCTGAGCCTGTGCAGTAGGTATTAGAAGTGAGACTAATACTGCGGTGGCTGTGGCGAGTGCGCCAAAGCCTTGAATTCTGCGGAGATTGGAAGTCTGTTTCATGGTCGAATCTAAGCAGAAAATAAGACTGCTGCGTTACCCGAAAGGTAACTACAAGTTTGCTTTAAGGTGAATAAATACTCAAAGACCAGCCATTTTTAAAAGCTCTTCCCGGTTAACACTCTTAACTCGAGGCTTTCCCAACGCTTCACCGGCAGCGATTTCAGCCTCATTGATGCGTTGCCAGGCGGCTTGATCGACAACTCTTTCCACCGAAATTACATCTGAGATATCACCAACATTTTTAGGCTCTACGAGATCACCGACTAATAGCTCGATAACGGCGGCGGCATCTGATTTATTGGTTCCGATAACACCCGAAGGTCCACGTTTTGCCCACCCCACAACGTATAGACCGTCGGCGACACGACCATCTTCGTTTACTACCTTTCCATTTTCATATGGAACACCATCGATACTCGCGGCGTGGTAACCGATCGCGGTGATGACTAATCCACATTTAATAGTCACATCACCGCTTGGGGTTGAGTAAACAATCGCCTCCACACGCTCACTACCAACAATCTCTTTTGGAGTGTGCTGAAAAAGAAAGTGCATTGTTCGCTCGTGTGTGGTTTGTTGATTGTCTGCAATTAACGCCATTGCATCTAGATTGCTCTTCACATCTTTTTCGGGTGCATCTCCCGCACGAACAAGTGCTGCATCAATATCTTCGCAATGTATCACAACATTAGTGTGTTCAAGTTTTGATAATTCACGTAGTTCGGGCGATGTAAAAGCTGCGTGCTCTGGGCCGCGGCGAGCGCTCAAATAAACATCACGCACTTTGCTTTTCTTGAGGGCTGCGATTGCATGATCGGCTGTATCAGTCGTATCAAGTTCTACTGGGTCAAGGGCTAACATTCTTGCAACATCCATAGCAACATTGCCAGCTCCAATAACAACTGCCGTATCGCAATCAAGAGGAACATTTAGCTCTGCAAAATCAGGATGTGCGTTATACCAAGGTACAAAATCGGCCGCGGAAAGCGATCCAGCTAATTCTTCCCCTGGAATCCCAAGTTTCTTACCTAAAGATGAGCCAGTGGCGATTACGACAGCGTCATACTTTTCCCTAAGCTGTGAAATGGATATTTCGCTACCAATTTCAACGTTTCCAAATAAGCGAAAGTTTGGATCTCCAGCTATCTTCTCAAATACCTTGGATACTGTCTTAATTTTTGGGTGATCTGGGGCAACACCGCTTCTCACAAGACCCCACGGGGTCGGAAGTCTTTCAATCATGTCTATTGCAAATGTTCGCTCGTCGTTTTGTAGATTATGAAGGGCCTGAGCGGCAAAATATCCCGCTGGTCCCGCACCAATAATTGCTATTTTGTAGATCACTGTGGAACTCCCAAACTAACCTGACGAACATTCAATTGACCACAGTAAAGATTACGTGGCCTTAAAGGTTAAGTCTATGGAGTTCTTTTGTGTCCCTGCCCACTAAGTTAAGGCGGTAGTTTTATCAATCGTAAGGTAATCGGTGCTCACTCTCGGGTCCTTTTATTCATCCCCACATGTATTAGCGTCTAGTCCAAGCACCAGGCGCAGCAACTGCCTTCGTGATATGAGTAGGTAGCTCTCCTGATTCAATCTGAGCCAGAGTTACTCCTTCTAGTGTTTTGCGAAGTGAGACCCGTAGTGCTATCCAAACATCTGTTAGGTGTTGCGCACTACCTTTAAAAGTGACGCTTTCTGGTCGCTCACCTTTTACGGCTGCCAATGGGCCATCAATCACTCGAATAATATCTGCAAGGGAGATTTTGCTTGGAGGTAATTTGAGTTTATAGCCGCCTTGATTTCCCCTGTGTCCTTCGATTAGTTCGCCTTTTTTAAGCGATCGCAAAATTGTTTCGAGAAATTTATGCGGAATCACTTGGTTATTTGAAATCTCTTCTGTGGTGGCTAGTTTCTGGTCATCAATTCGATA
>WLOR01000080.1 GCA_009699165.1 Actinomycetota bacterium
CAGTACGTAGCGTCATGCCTCTTTCGATTCCTGGAATCGGTGGAACAACAGGGGCAGCACCAGGGCTAAGAATCAACTTGTCGTAATCAAGTTCATGCGTCTCGTGGCTATCAAGGTTTTTAACTGCAACGGTTTTCTTACTTGGGTTAATAGCCAGAACTTCAGTGTTTACCCGCACATCAAGGCGAAAACGTGCATGTAAAGACTCCGGCGTTTGAAGCAAGAGAGAACTTTCCTGCTCGATTACGCCACCTACGTAATATGGCAACCCGCAGTTGGCATAAGAAACATGTCCACTTTTTTCGATGACGATGATTTCAGCGTCGGCATCTAAGCGACGTAAACGAGTAGCAGCTGACATTCCACCAGCAACACCGCCAATAATTACTACGCGCATTAGCCGGTTACCAAAGGAAGACCACTTGCTTGCCAATCAGCAACGCCATTAGTTAAGTTGAAAAGATTCGTAAATCCAGCATGGTGCATAGTTTCAACGGCGATACCCGAACGGCGACCGCTGTGGCAGTAAACAGCGTAAGTGGCTGTCTTATCTAACTTTGCGATTTCACTTTCAAACTGCATGCCTTCAACATCAATATTGATTGCTCCTTGAATATGTCCAACCATATATTCGCCAGGTGAACGAACATCGATTGTGACTACACCTGACTCTGCAACTTTATTAGCAAAACCAGCGGCATCTAGATTTGTTGCAGTCGCTGCAGTGCTGCAACCTGCTAGAAGTAAAAGAGAAGAGACGACTGCTATAAGTTTTTTCATAATTTTTTTCCTTATGCCAAAGATAGAAATAGTTTTTGGAGCTGAGCGGTTACCGCATCAGAGTTGGATTTGCCTTCAACAATGCACTCTTTGAGACTGGCTGAAATCAAAGTGAAAGCCGCTGTATTGACTGCCTTTGAAACCGCTGACATTTGAGTCACGATCTCTTCGCAGTTGCGTCCTTCTTCGAGCATTCGGGCAACAGCTCCAAGTTGGCCTTGTGCACGCTTTATTCGCTTAGCAATAGCTTCTATCTGCTCTGCATCTGATAGAACGTGAGCGATCTTCTTTGTAGCCATTTCTGCTCCTTAGGTGCCTTTCGTGAGGTACAGGAGCGATGTTACAGATACCCCTGGGGGTATGTCAAACTCTACTAATCTTGATGGTGTCCTTTACGGATCATGTTGAGCATCTTGATATTTATAGCGGCAAAGCGCCAAAGTTGAATTAGGAGGTTCTTGCGAAAACGTAAAGTTTGCTCCGTTGGAAGTGGTGCATGAGCAATTGAGTCATTTGGATTTTCCATTGCTTTTCTCCTATTCCGGAATGAACTGCCAGCCCGGGCGGGCCTTGGCCTTGTAGATAAACATGTAATGCAAAAGTAATTTAATCCAATGACCGCTTAAACCTATTTCTCCATATGTATCTTTTAAGCTGCGACCAGTATTGGGATATTTTTCATAGTCAGGAACAATTGGAAACATCGTCATTGCAGCTGCTGATCCTTGAGTTAGGCCAGAGCCAGAGGATGCAACACAGGCCGCACCCATCTTTGCCATCGACGCTGAATGTGCGTGAGCCTTATCGCCTTTTTCAATTAACTCTTTTATAGTCAAAATTGAAAGCTTGCCCATAATTCCTGAGGGCATTCCGGTTCGAGGTGGTGATGGTGCAATAACAGTTCCAATTGGTGACTTACGAGGTTTGGATATTTGATGCGGAGGCGCAAAGGCAATTCCGACAGCAAAAATATTTGGATATGAAGGGTTGCGATATGTACTTGGCCAATCCGATGCTTTCCAATCTTCGTAAACCTTTCCCGAATAATCTGCATCCACCTTCATAAAACCGCTTGGTGCAAAGATTTGGGAAGAGATATCTTCACTTGCTTTGTTAAAAGCCTGTAGATCTACGCCTCTAAATGGCGGCAGAAGCATTCCAAAATCAAACTCCAGCACATCTTTATTGCCATCGACCTGTTCGTAATAAATCTTGCCTGCCTCTACTTTTTCAACGTGCGCACCCAAGATTGCTCGCACCCCGCGCTCACGAAATAGGGATTCCGTCCAGAGCTTGCTAGTAGTTTGAAATCCGCGTTGCGTAAAAACCATTCCACCAACACCAAAATCGCCTAATTCATACTCGTTTGTTATGTAGACAAGATCAGCCATATCCCGTACCCCTGCAGAGCGGAGTTCATGATCTACGTTAAAGGTGTATTCGAATGCAGCGCCTTCGCAGGTGCAGGTTCCATGGCCTACTCCAATCGCCAAAGTTTGTTTCGTGCCCGCTTTCATAACCGCAATAACATTCTTTAACGCCTCTGCCGCATCTACCGCATGACCGGCGGTGCAGACAGAAACAGTGTGCCCTTCAGGACCCAGCCCTTGCGTTGCTGCAAAATTTAACTTTGGACCAGTTGCATTTACCAAAAAGTCATACTCGATGCGTCCAATTTCATTTGCGCGAGATGGGTCGGTGTATGAAACTTCAACAAAGGGATGTGCAGTTTTTGAATCACCTTCTGGATAAATGCTCTTTGCAAGAGCTTGATGGAATTCAATTCCTTTGCGCTTATAAACTGGGGCCAATGGAAAGATAACTTGCTCTTTCTGCATCTTGCCAACGCCAACCCAGATATTTGAAGGAATCCAGTTGTAGTTTGAGTTAGGTGTGATAACGACAATCTCATTGTGTTTACCTAGTAATCTTTTTGCATGCAGTGCTGCAGTATGTCCTGCAATGCCTGCACCTAAAATAACTACGCGCGCCATTTATAAACCTCTCCTTTGTCAGTAATTGAACACTGAAATTAAAAGAATAAAATGGAAATCTCTGGGGCTAGCACTTACAACGATCTTGCTCAGGTACTCCGGCAAGGGCTTCTTCTATATGTTGGCCACAGCCCGACCAAGTGGCCTTTTTGCATATATGACAGGTAACGCGTGAACACATTTTCGACTCCCTCGTTGGTTAAGAGGAAAGTTAGCATACCCCTAGGGGTATAGCAAATCGAACTATAACCGACCGGCTTGATGCACTCTTTTTAAGAACTCTTGAGTCTTCGCGTTCTTGGGATTATGTAAAACATCTTGGGCAGAACCTCTCTCCAAAATATTTCCAGATTCAAGAAAACACACTTCATCTGCAACTTGTGTGGCAAAACCCATTTCATGTGTTGCCAATACCATGGTCATTCCATCGCCTTTTAAATCGCGCACAATACTTAATACTTCGTTAACTAAGACTGGATCTAATGCAGAAGTAATTTCATCTAATAACAGTAACCGCGGATTTATCGCTAATGATCGAATAATCGCTACTCGCTGCTGCTGTCCCCCGCTTAAGCGATCAGGATATTGATCAGCTTTGTCTGCTAAGTCAAAGCGTTTCAGAAGTTTTTGGGCCACTTCAATAGCTTCCTCTTTAATCTTACCCTGAACCTTTATCGGGGCAAGTGTGATATTTTCTAAAACTGTTTTGTGCGGGAACAGATTAAAGGACTGAAAAACCATCCCTAACTTGCGACGTACTTCATCTACGTTAATGAGTGGATCAGAAATCTCTGAGCCATCTAAGAAAATCTGGCCATCATCGATTGATTCGAGCAAGTTAATGCAGCGTAATAGCGTGGATTTTCCTGATCCGGATGCGCCAATTAGCACTGTCGCGGTGTGCTCTGGCACTGATAGTGAGAGTTGATTGAGCACCAACTCTTTACCGAATGATTTGCGGATATCAACTAGCTCTAGGACATTAGCCATTAGATGACACCTTCAGAGTTCTGAGCGCTGGTGCGTTGCCTTATGGCACGGTCTGTATAGCGTGTCATCGGAATTGTGATTAACAAAAAGAGAATTGCCGCTACAACATAAGGTGTGTAATTAAATGTGCGGCTGGCATTTATTTGTGCCGCGCGTACTGCATCGGTTACTCCCAAAATAGAGACTAGGCCTGTGTCTTTAAGGAGTGAGACAAAATCATTGAGCAAAGGTGGAACAACCCTGCGTATCGCTTGTGGCAAAACAACGTATCGCATGGTTTGACCAGATGTAAGACCGAGCGAGCGTGCGGCGGCACGTTGGCTGGGGTGAATCGAAAGAATTCCACTGCGAATTACCTCGGCAACATATGCAGAGTATGTAAGAACTACGGCAACTGTTCCAAGAAAGATTACATTGCTTGATATCCCAGTTAGCCGGAGCGCCGGAACGCCAAAACCCACGAGCAAAATAATCAAAATCAGTGGTGCTCCACGAAAAATGTCGACGTAAGCGGTAGCTAAGAATCTAAATGGAGTCAGCGCTGGAGATTTTGTTGTGCGCATCAAAGCTAATCCCAGGGCAATGACGCCGATACACGCGCCACCGATAAAAGTTAGTTGGAGATTAATCCAGAGTCCAGAAATTACAGTTGGAAAGACTTCTCGTCCATAACCGATGTCAAAAAAAGTCCTCTTAACAACTTCCCAACCTGGAGAGGAGATAACGATTGTGATCAAGGTGCCAATAACAAGAATCGATGAAACTGCTGCGATTAAACCTTGGCGGCGGCTAATGCGACGGCGGGCAACTCCACGTTCAACTTCACGTGAGCTTGGCGACCAAGCAGAGTTAATTCGCTCTGTCATGGCCGCCAAACTACCGTGTTTACTTCTGAGTTTCTATTAAGGCTTCAATACTGGAGCACCAGCATCGGTTGCAAGCCACTTATCAGTGATCGCTGCCAGAGTTCCATCAGCAGTGATTGCATCAACGGCTGCAGATACGCAAGAAGTTAATGCATTGTCTTTTGAAAGCAGTAGTCCAAATTGATCACCTGAGCCAGTTGAAGGCAACTGACCAACGATTAATCCATCGGTGACTTCAACGCCTGATAGGTAGAAAGCAGTTGGAAGATCGACGACTAAACCATCAATCTGTCCATTCTTCAACGCTGATACACCCGCGGCATTGTCGTTGAATACTTCTGGCTTAACTCCAATTTGGTTTTGGATTGCATCAAGAGAAGTTGTACCGACAGCAGCACCGAGCTTTGCACTCTTTAGATCAGCGATTGAAGTCTTACCTTCGATCTTGCTTCCCTTGTAAGAAACAATTGCCTGAGGCGCTGTGTAATAAGGTGATGAGAAATCAACTGCAGTTGCGCGCTCTGGTGTGATTGAGAACTGCTGCAAGTTAAAGTCAAAGTTCTTAGCACCAGGAGTTACCGCGCTATCAAATGTTGTTCGGACCCAAACAACTTCATCATTTGAGAATCCGAGTTGTTTAGCAACTGCGTATGCCACTGCACCTTCAAAACCATTTCCAGTCTCTGGCTTGTCATCGATGATCCATGGGTAATATGCAGGTTGACCAGTTGCAATTGTTAATTTCCCTGATTCAACTGTTGCAAGATCTGCCTTGGCGCAAGATGCTGAGTCTGATGTTGCAGAATCACTCTTTGCGCATCCAGATAATGTCAATGATGTTGCGATTGCAATGACCGCTAGTATTCCAAAACGTTTTTTCACGTTAGCTCCTCAGTAGGTGGGGCGAAATAGATACGGGCAAGGCTATTAAGCCAATACAGGGATGTCTACTCGCGAGCGGTGTGCAAATACCCGTCTTAGGGGGTTGGATATTTTTGATGAATGACTAGACTTGGCAGACTATGGCAACGACGCGGAAAGTTAAACACTCAAAGCCCGATGTAACAATCGACCTTGTAGCTAAAGCAGCAGGGGTCAGTCGGGCCACAGTTTCGCGCGTCATGAACGGCACCGCCAAGGTTTCACCTGAGCGCGAGCGCGCAGTTAAGAAGGCGATTGCCCAGTACAACTTCACTCCCAATGCAACTGCTCGACGCTTAGCCGGTGGCCGAAGCGGACTCGTTGCACTTCTGATGGAAGAGTCCAGCGAGGAGTTCTTTCTCAATCCCTTTTGGGGCTTAGTCGTTCAAGGCTTCTCATCGACAATTGCCGATGCTGGACTTCACCCACTCTTATTAATCCGTCCTAAGACCGGAACCGATGACTCTCTATTTTCAACTCTTCGTGCAGGCCAAGTGGATGGGCTCGCGATCTTTAGTTGGCACCGATCAATAAAGACGTTTGAAAAACTCCTAGACCCAAAAATGGCCGTTGTTTTTGGTGGAGACTTGGGTGGATCTAAGAAGTTCCCATTTGTTGACGTAGACAACGTCAAAGGTGGACTACTTGCTACACGTCATCTCATTGACCAGGGTTGTAAGAATATCGTCACAGTGACGGGTGATCTTAAGCTGCAGTCCGCTCGCGATCGCCTTGAAGGCTTTGAGCGGGCAATGTCAGAAGCAGGTCGTCCATTAGATGACTCAGTAATTATCCAA
>WLOR01000081.1 GCA_009699165.1 Actinomycetota bacterium
GTGCTGTCGGCTAACTCTTTCAATAAACCCGATTGCTCAAGAGCGGCTTCGACAATAACAGATGGTCGAGTTTTGGCTTCAACTAAAACATTGAGTGCGCTTATCATTGATGTGAAATCTTGAATTGCTTGTGCTGCACGCCCTGGTAATCCTTGGGCCTGCGATGCACGAAGCAGACCCTGCCAAAATGAGATGCCATTTTCTCTAGCAAACTGATCAATGTAGTCAAGAGATGTGTCACCAATACCACGCTTTGGAACGTTGATGATTCTGCGCAGGGATATCTCATCTTCTAAATTTGCAAGCACGCGCAAATAAGCAAGTAAGTCTTTTACTTCCCGTCGTTCATAAAATCGAAGCCCTCCAACGACTTTATATGGAAGAGCACTGCGCATGAAAACTTCCTCGAAGACGCGAGACTGGGCATTAGTGCGGTAAAAAATCGCAGTATCTCCAGGCTGTGATTTTTCATCGCGCTGAAGTTGTCGAATCTCTTCGGCAATAAACCTGGCTTCGTCATGTTCGTTTTCGGCGATATAGCCAGTTAAGAGCGCACCAGAACCCGAATCGGTCCAGAGGTTTTTCTCTTTACGGCTTACATTTTTAGTGATTACCGCATTTGCTGCGGTAAGAATATTTTGTGTTGAGCGATAATTCTGCTCCAGAAGTACGGTTGTTGCATTGGGATAATCCACCTCGAACTGCAAAATATTGCGAATCGTCGCTCCACGAAATCCGTAGATGGATTGATCGGCATCACCAACGACACATAGCTCGGCTGGGGGTATTCCTTCACCATCGTTGCCCACTAACTCTTTGACGAGTATGTACTGTGCATGATTTGTATCTTGATACTCATCGACTAAAACGTGGCGAAACCGAGATCTAAAACGGGCTTTGGCTTCGGGAAAACGCTGTAGCACTTCAACGGTCTTCAAAATTAGATCATCGAAATCCATTGCATTCGCCCGTGCCAAACGTTGCTGATAGATGCTGTAAACATCGGCAACAACTTGCTCAAACTGATTACTTACAGCGTTGACGTAATCCTGTGGCCCCATCA
Organism: Actinomycetota bacterium; assembly: GCA_009699165.1. Lineage (GTDB taxonomy): Bacteria > Actinomycetota > Actinomycetes > Nanopelagicales > Nanopelagicaceae > Planktophila. The sequence continues at coordinate 1,064 of WLOR01000081.1, forward strand.
ACTCATTCTTGGCGTTTGAAATCATCGATTGAAATTGACGAGCTGGATAGCGCTTTGCATCTAAATTTAACTCTTTAGCCACAATTGTGATTAGGCGAAGTGAATCTGCCGAGTCATATATTGAAAAGGAGTTGCTATACCCCAACCGCATAGCCTCTTGTCGAAGTATCCGAACACATGCCGAGTGAAAAGTAGATACCCACATTGATTGAGCAACAGGTCCAACTAGTTCACCAACTCGTGCCTTCATTTCGCCTGCAGCTTTATTCGTGAAGGTGATTGCCAAAATTTGATAGGGAGCAACATGGCGTGCCGACATTAGATATGCGATCCGGCGTGTGAGTACGCGGGTTTTTCCTGAACCGGCGCCGGCGACTACTAACAATGGACCCCCCGCATGGGTTACGGCCTCTGATTGAGCGGGGTTGAGTCCTGTTAGTAGGTTCTCAGTGCTCGTCATGTGCTTAAGTCTATTAGGCTTATGCGATGGAACCGATCGCCGATAGTGAGATCAAACGAGTTTTGGTCGTAAGTGCCCACCCAGATGACTCTGACTTTGGAGCATCAGGAACAATTGCCCAATGGGTTAAGAAAGGCATTGAAGTTGCTTATGTCTTTTGCACCAATGGCGACCAAGGTGGTGAAGAGTCTGGCTTTACCAAAGAGGAGATGCCAGCTATTCGTCAACGCGAACAACGTGATGCGGGCGCTGCAATTGGAGTTACTGATATAACTTTCCTCAACTATGTTGATGGGCATCTGGAGCCAACTCTGGGCTTACGAAAAGATTTAGTGCGACAAATCCGAATATCTCAGCCAGATCGCATGCTCTGCCAAAGCCCTGAGAGAAACTGGGATCGCATTGGTGCAAGCCACCCAGACCACTTAGCTGCGGGTGAAGCTGCGATTCAAGCCGTGTATCCCGATGCACGAAATCCCTTTGCATTTACAGACTTACTCGACAACGAGGGATTAAAACCTTGGCGCGTCAAAGAGGTCTGGGTGAGCGCATTTGCAAACCCCGATCACTTCGTTGATATAACCGATACATTTGATTTGAAGATGAAAGCTCTTCATGCGCATGTTTCTCAAACTGCACACAACGAAAATCTAGAGACGATGGTGCGTGAATGGGGTCAGCGCAATGCAGTAGTAGCTGGATTTGCTGAAGGCCGCATCGCTGAAGCCTTTAAGATAGTAAATACGAACTAATTAATTACTATACGAGTGATCGACAGTGGTTGCGATGGAGAGCCATCTGCTCCACCGCCTTTTACGCCAGCTTTAGCGACTGCTTTTACGATATCTAAGCCCTGTGTAATTGTCCCCCAGATTGTGTAGTTTGGCTGCAACGTTGTATTGCCATACACAAGGAAAAACTGACTGCCATTAGTATTTGCTCCTGAGTTAGCCATAGCAACGGTTCCCTCTGGGTAGTTATTATTAACCGCATCTGGAAGATTCTCATCAGCATAATTAAAATCAGGACCGCCTCGACCAGTTGCTGTCGGATCACCACATTGAAGAACAAACAAACCCTGAGTAGTTAAACGGTGGCATAAAGAGTTATCAAAAAAACTCGCGCGAGCCAAAGTTGTTAACTGGGTAATCGTAATCGGGGCTTTAGCGTGCTTAAGCGAGATAACAATTTTTCCACAGTTAGTATCGAGGGTGAAAGTCTTTGGATACTTAGTGAGAGCTTTAGTGGCAGGTGCAACTACCTTTGGTGTATGTCCTACAGCTTTTGTTGCAGTGCATTTAACTCCTGAAGTTTTTTGAGCTGCATGTACTGGAGTTAAAGAAAGCGTTGCGACAATAACTATTGAAACTAATCCAATAAATCTCTTCATGTTCATTCCCATTCAATCGTTCCTGGTGGTTTGCTAGTTATATCTAACACGACTCTATTGACTTCGCGCACCTCGTTAGTGATGCGAGTCGAGATCTTCTCAAGAATTTCATAGGGAACTCTCGACCAATCCGCAGTCATGGCATCTTCACTCGACACAGGACGCAGAACTATGGGGTGTCCATAGGTTCGGCCATCGCCCTGGACACCTACTGAGCGTACGTCAGCCAAGAGAACCACAGGGCACTGCCAGATATCGCGATCTAAGCCAGCAGCCTTTAACTCAAAACGTGCAATGGCATCGGCTTCGCGAAGTAAATCTAAACGTTCGGCCGTCACTTCTCCCACGATACGAATGCCTAATCCAGGTCCTGGGAAAGGCTGACGCCAAACGATTTCTTGCGGCAGGCCTAGCTCTAAACCTACTTGACGTACTTCATCTTTAAATAGAGTACGTAAAGGTTCAACTAATGTAAATTTTAAATCATCTGGTAAGCCACCGACATTGTGGTGCGATTTGATATTAGCTGTTCCGGTTCCGCCACCAGATTCAACGACATCCGGGTACAAAGTTCCCTGAACCAAGAATTCAACTTCCCCATCCGATGCGATATCTCGTGCAGCTTTTTCAAAAGCGCGTATGAATTCGCGACCAATTATTTTGCGTTTTTCCTCTGGATCAGTAACACCCTTTAACGCGGATAAGAAAACATCTTTAGCATCAACGACAACTAGATTAACTCCGGTTGATGCAACAAAGTCCAGCTCAACTTGTTCGGCCTCACCTTTGCGAAGTAATCCATGATCGACAAATACACAGGTGAGTTGATCACCAACAGCTCGTTGAATGATTGCTGCCGCCACCGCTGAATCAACACCACCAGATAATCCACAGATGACTCGCTTATTTCCAATGACTTGCTTAGCTTTAGCAACTTCAGTGTCAGCAATATTAGTTGTGGTCCATGTTGCATCGCACTTGGCAATATTGACTAACCAATTTTGCAGGATTGCTTGACCGTGTTCTGAGTGCAAGACCTCTGGGTGAAACTGAACACCTGCAAGCGATCCTGTTGCATTTTCAAAGGCTGCGATTGGTGTATCAGCAGTTGTTGCACAAATTATGAAGCCCTCTGGTGCGGTGGTTACTGCATCACCATGTGACATCCACACTTTTTGTACTGCTGGCAGATTGCTAAAAATTTTCGCGCTCGTAACAACATTTGTCTCAGTGCGCCCGAACTCCGACTTGCCGGTCTGACTCACAACTCCACCAAGGGCTGCGGCCATCACTTGAAATCCATAGCAGATACCAAAGATAGGAATTCCGAGAGAAAATATCGATGTATCGAAAGCTGGAGCGTTTTGGGCATACACACTCGATGGCCCACCAGAGAGAACGATCGCCGATGGATTCTTGGCTAACACCTGAGCTTTTGTTATCTTCGAAGAAACGATTTCGCTATAGACGTTAGCTTCGCGTATGCGCCGAGCGATTAACTGGGCATACTGCGCCCCGAAATCGACTACAAGTACGCCGCGATCATTAGGCACGGTGAATAAGTACCTCTACGCGCTGGAACTCTTTCACATCGGAGTATCCGCAAGTAGCCATCGCACGTCGAAGCGCCCCAAAGAGATTCATTGAGCCATCTGAAGTATGCGATGGTCCGAGCAAAATCTCTTCAAGTGTTCCAACCGTGCCAACAGCGACGCGTTCTCCACGCGGCAATACTTGGTGATGTGCCTCTGAGCCCCAGTGCCAACCAAGCCCAGGTGCCTGTGATGCTTTAGCAAGAGGCGATCCCATCATGACAGCATCGGCTCCACATGCAATCGCCTTTGCAATATCACCGCTTCGACCCACGGCTCCATCGGCGATGACGTGAACATAACGGCCACCAGATTCATCTAGGTATTCACGACGTGCAGATGCAACTTCAGCCACAGCCGATGCCATAGGAACTTCGATTCCTAATACTTTGCGGGTTGTATGTGTAGCACCACCGCCAAAACCAACTAGAACACCTGCTGCTCCGGCACGCATTAAGTGAAGAGCTGCCGTTGCAGTTGCAACACCGCCAACGATGACAGGAACATCGAGTTCGTAAATAAATTTCTTAAGGTTGAGTGCCTCAGTTTCAGCGGCAACATGTTCGGCACTTACTGTGGTTCCGCGAATAACAAAGATATCAACGCCAGCATCGATCACTGCTTTATGAAGTTGTGCAGTACGCGCAGGTGAAAGCGATGCTGCAACAGTCACACCAGCATCGCGGATCTGTTGGATTCGCTCTTTAATGAGTTCAGGTCTAATCGGCGCGGTATAGATTTCTTGCATCCGCTTAGTTGCATGCTTATCTGGCATCGAGGCGATTTCACCTAATGGGATTCGTGGGTCTTCATAGCGCGTCCACAATCCCTCAAGGTTGAGAACTCCGACGCCACCTAAACGCCCGATCTCTATGGCAGTTTCAGGGGATACAACTGAGTCCATTGGCGCTGCAAGCATCGGTAGTTCAAACTTATATGCATCAATCTGCCAAGATGTTGAGACTTCTTCAGGATCACGAGTACGGCGGCTGGGAACAATCGCAATATCATCAAAAGAGTAAGCAGTTCTGGCACGCTTTCCGGGTGCAATCTCAATCTCGCTCATGAACGTCCCTTCGATTGATAGTTAGGTGCATCGGCAACATGTGCAACATCGTGTGGATGGCTCTCATGCAAGCCCGCCGACGTGATTTGAATAAGGCGGCCCTCGCGACGTAATGTCTGGATATCTGGGGCACCCGCATAGCCCATACCCGATCGAAGCCCACCAACTAATTGATGCACAACATCTTCAACACTACCGCGGTAAATAACCTTGCCCTCGATGCCTTCGGGCACAAGTTTGTCCTCTGATAAAACATCGTCCTGCATGTATCGATCTTTCGAATATGACTTTTGCTCACCGCGAGACTGCATCGCACCAAGTGAACCCATGCCGCGATACGTCTTGTACTTAACGCCTTTAATTTCGACTAACTCTCCAGGTGATTCTTGGCATCCTGCCAATAAAGAACCGAGCATTACGGAGTTTGCACCAGCAACAATTGCTTTAACTATGTCACCTGAGTATTGAAGACCACCATCTGCAATCAATGGAATACCTGCTTTATTGCAAGCCTTAGCTGCTTCCATGATCGCCGTAATCTGCGGCACGCCGACACCTGCAACAACTCGAGTTGTACAAATTGAACCTGGACCAACTCCGACTTTGACGGCATCGGCTCCTGCGTTGATCAGAGCTTGTGCTCCGGCACGAGTTGCAACATTGCCACCGATAATTTGAATAGTTGGTGAAAAGTTTTTGATTCTTGCAATTGCATCAAGGACTGCGCGGTGATGTCCA
>WLOR01000082.1 GCA_009699165.1 Actinomycetota bacterium
AGGGCTGCGGATTTATTGGCAACTAACGAAGAGTTTCTCAACGCATCGTGGTCAAACGCTGCACACGGTGCGATTGCACCGATTCATGACGGCTCTGGGACGTATATGTCGTGGCCCGAACTCCACGATGCAATCGGCGCTAAGGATTTAAGAGTTAAGACATTGGCCCCATTCGGCAGTGATTTAGCCGATGAAACCGAGTTTTTGGATTACCGGGCAATTGACCCCATGCGCGGAAATATAGATCGAACAGTGGCAGCTTTACGTGAAGCAGTAGATGCCCACTTCACAGTCGTTTTTGCAACACATGGTCATGGAATGTTAGATCGCTACGCCGGGATTTTCAGAAACGCCGATTTGCCCGTGCACATAGTTGAAAAACTCGTTGCAACTCCAACAAAGTCGAGTGTGCACTTAACAACCTCGGTTATTGCCCATGGCTTTGAGAGTGCGAGCGATCAGATTTTCTTTATGACCGAACGAGATTTAACGGGCAGTAAAGGCAGTGTCAGAGATGGCGAACGTTTGCCATCAAAGCGCAAAGCTGCGATCGACCCTCTGGAACTTCGCGCTGGTGATTTCGTTGTTCACGAGCAGCACGGTATCGGTCGATATATCGAACTTGTGCAGCGCACGGTCGCGGGTGTAACTCGCGAATATCTAGTTATCGAATATGCATCGGCAAAACGTGGTCAACCCGGAGATCGAATCTTCGTGCCGACCGATGCACTAGAACAAGTCAGTAAGTATGTTGGTGGCGAAGCACCAACCGTGCATCGAATCGGCAGCGGCGAGTGGCAAAAGGCAAAGGGACGTGCCCGCAAAGCAGTTCGCCAAATTGCAGGTGAGTTAATCCGTTTATATGCCGCACGAACAAGCTCTCCTGGTTTTGCATTTTCACCTGATACACCGTGGCAACGTGAATTAGAAGACTCTTTTTCCTATATTGAAACCCCCGACCAACTATCGACGATTAATGATGTTAAGGCCGACATGGAGCGTCCATATCCAATGGATCGAATCATCTGCGGCGATGTTGGCTATGGCAAAACCGAGATTGCAATTCGCGCAGCTTTTAAAGCGGTGCAAGATGGCAAGCAAGTTGCTGTCTTAGTTCCAACCACACTGCTGGTTCAACAACACACAAAGACATTTACCGAACGCTATGCCGGCTTTCCGCTCAAGGTTGCAGGGCTTTCACGATTTAGCACTGCTAAAGAAGGCAAAGAGATTATCGAGGGGCTATTAAAAGGCACTGTCGATGTCGTCATCGGAACACACAGAATCTTGTCTCAGGACGTTGTTTTCAAGGATTTAGGCTTAGTTATAGTCGATGAAGAGCAGCGCTTTGGTGTTGAACAAAAAGAGGCACTTAAGAAAATGCGGACCACCGTCGATGTCCTTGCGATGTCAGCGACACCGATTCCGCGAACGCTGGAAATGGCCGTGACTGGAATCCGCGAGATGTCGACGATAACCACGCCGCCTGAAGAGCGTCATCCGATTTTGACATATGTAGGGCCAGCCGAAGAAGGTCAGATTACTGCAGCGATTCACCGCGAACTTTTGCGTGATGGTCAGATTTTTTATCTGCACAACCGAGTTGAGACAATCGATCAAGCGGCATCACGTCTGCAAGAGCTGGTACCCGAGGCACGTATCCGTGTTGCCCACGGTCAGATGAGCGAAGGTGCACTTGAAGATGTCATCCTTGGTTTTTGGAACCGGGATTTTGATGTCTTGGTTAGTACGACCATTGTCGAAAGTGGATTAGATATTCAAAATGCAAATACTTTAATTGTCGAACGTGCAGATCGCTTTGGATTATCACAGCTGCACCAACTTCGTGGACGAGTCGGCCGAGGCCGCGAACGCGCATATGCATATTTTCTCTATCCGCCAGATCAACCACTTTCTGAGCTCGCTCATGAGCGGTTAACAACAATCGCAGCTAACACGGATTTAGGCTCTGGCATGCGCGTTGCGCTAAAAGATCTTGAGATTCGTGGAGCAGGAAATCTTTTGGGCGGCGAACAGTCGGGGCACATTGCCGACGTTGGCTTTGATTTATACATGCGCATGGTCGGCGAAGCCGTTAACGATTACAAGGCCGGAATTCTTCAGACCGAAGAAAAGGTCAGCGAGTGCAAAGTTGAGCTGCCGATCAATGCGCACTTATCGACCGAGTATGTTCCGGGAGAGCGTTTGAGACTTGATCTCTATCGCCGCTTAGCTGATGTAAAAAACAACGAAGATGTCGAATCTATTCGCGCCGAACTCTTAGATCGTTTCGGCGAGCTTCCAGTCGAAGCCGTTGCTCTCCTTGGTGTTGCATCACTTCGGGCACGCGCCAAAGCCGCCTCACTGACCGAGGTCGTCATCCAAGGAAAGTTCCTACGTTTGGCACCCTTAACATTGCCTGAGTCCAAACAGCTTCGACTATCGCGTGTGTATCCGGGCTCGCTCTATAAATCGGCGACGAGGACAGTATTAGTGGCGCTAAAACCAGCCGCATCATGGAATCCGTCAGAGAACGCCCCTGCCATGGTGGATACTTCTCTTCTGGCCTGGGTCGTTGAGGCCGTCAACCAACTGAGCGAACCACCGAAAGCGAGTTCATAGTGAAGAAGATCCTTGCCGTAATAACCGTAGCAACTGCACTCCTATTATCTGGATGCTCTCAAGTTGGCGCCGCTGCAACAATCGGCGATACAAAGATCACTCAAGCAACGGTTCAGACAAGCATCGATTCAATCATCGCCGCTCGTGTTGGTGTTGATACTTCACAGATGCAGTTGGAAACTGGCGAAGCGCTAAATCGCGGACAACTTCGTTTTCACGTACTAACAACTTTATTGAAGGCAACTGGTCAGCAGTTAAAGCTCACAGTGACAAAAGCTGAAATCGATACACGTCGCGCAAGCATCATCGAACAAGTTGGTGGCGAAAGTGGATTGCCTAACGCTCTTGTTGGTGCAGGAATCGCATCGGAAGATTTAGATACATATATTGAAGCGATGACATACTCTGACAAGCTTGGCCAAGCGCTAACAGCTAACGGTGTCGCATCAGCAGATCTTGGAACTGAGATTCAAAAGCTAATCGTTGCAAAGGCAAAAGAGCTTGGCGTCACCGTTAATCCACGTTATGGCAAGTGGGATGCATCGGTTGCCGACGTAGTTGCTAACGACTCTGCAAGTCCTGCAGTTACTCCAGCAACAAAGTAAATTAAATCGATGGAGGGTTCAGAGCTTGCGCGCCTTGCGCAAGTGATGGACCAACTCCGATCACCCGGGGGTTGTCCTTGGGATGGCGAACAAACGCACGAATCATTGCTTAAGTATTTACTCGAAGAGTCATACGAATTTGTCGATGCAGTGCACAGCGATAACCGAGTAGATATGCGCGAAGAGCTTGGCGATGTCCTGCTTCAAGTGTATTTTCACGCCCGGATTGCCCAAGAGCATCCGACTGATCCATTCACAATCGAAGAGATAGCTAAAACAATTGCCGATAAGTTGGTTCGCCGCCACCCACATGTATTCGCAGGGGTTGAAGTAAATAGTTCAGAAGAAGTTGTACAAAACTGGGAGGCCCTAAAAAGGCAGGAAAAGGGGCGCACATCAGCCCTTGATGGAATCGCAATGGCGCAGCCTGCACTGCCACTAATTGAAAAGCTTTTACATCGGGCATCATCACACGGTGTCAATGTCGATGCTCCGGACTCTGTCGACCTTGCTACAACTGCCGATGAAAGCGCAGTGGGGCAGGCCTTCTTGGCGGTGATCGCATGGGCACAAGCCAACGGCGTTGATGCAGAGTCCGCGCTACGCAAGCAGGCTCTGCTTTTGAGCCAACAGATAGCGGCCAACGAGGCACGGTAGGATTGCCTCTATAAACCTAGGCAAAATGCCTCAGTAAAGGTTGTGCGATTTCAGCGTTGAGGTCTCACCCGCACAGACATCATGTAAGTGACGAAGGAGAAACTCAATGGCAATTATCGAAGCTCTCGGAGCCCGTGAAATTCTCGACTCCCGTGGAAATCCAACGGTTGAAGTTGAAATCGAATTAGAAGATGGCACACAAGCCCGCGCTGCGGTTCCAAGTGGAGCATCAACCGGCGCATTCGAAGCTGCCGAACTTCGCGATGGTGGCGCACGATATTTAGGTAAGGGCGTTGAAAAAGCAATCGCATTTTTAAATAATGAAATTGCTCCAGAGCTCATCGGCTTTGATGCACAGGATCAACGTTTAGTCGATGCAGCGATGATCGAACTCGATGGCACAAAAAATAAGTCACGCATGGGTGCAAATGCGATTCTCGGTGCATCACTTGCTGTGGCAAAAGCATCTGCCGAATCAGCAGATCTCTCACTCTTTCGCTATTTAGGTGGACCAAACGCGCACCTGTTGCCAGTACCAATGATGAATATCCTCAACGGTGGCGCACATGCCGATACCAACGTTGATATTCAAGAGTTCATGATCGCGCCAATCGGTGCACCAACATTCCGCGAATCATTGCGCTGGGGCGCTGAGATTTATCACGCACTTAAAGCAGTTCTTAAAAAGCGCGGCTTAGCCACAAGCGTTGGTGACGAAGGTGGCTTTGCGCCAAACCTAGAGAGCAACCGCGCAGCACTCGACCTGATTCTCGAAGCGATCTCTGCCGCTGGTTTTAAGCCAGGTACAGATATCGCATTGGCAATGGACGTTGCCGCAACTGAGTTCCATGAGGGTGGAAAGTACAAGTTCGAAGGCGCACTCAAGACTTCCGATGAAATGATCGCGTATTACACATCGCTAGTTGATGCATACCCAATCGTTTCAATCGAAGATCCATTAAACGAAGAAGATTGGGCTGGCTGGACAACAATGACTGACGTCCTTGGCTCACGCATTCAAATCGTTGGCGATGACTTGTTCGTTACTAACCCTGAGCGCCTTGCACGCGGAATCGCTGGAAACACTGCCAACGCTCTTCTTGTTAAGGTCAATCAAATCGGTACCTTGACTGAAACTATTGATGCAGTTGAAATGGCGCACCATGCAAGTTATCGCACGATGATGAGCCATCGTTCAGGTGAAACTGAAGATACAACAATCGCCGATTTAGCTGTGGCACTTAACTGCGGACAGATAAAGACTGGCGCACCTGCACGTACCGAACGTGTTGCTAAGTACAACCAACTTCTACGTATCGAAGAAGAGCTCGGCGCCGGCGCACGTTATGCCGGCCGTAATGCTTTTCCTCGCTTCAAGGCTTAAGTAGCGCGACCGATGGCACGTCGACAACTTTCATTTAGACGTCGACGTACATCGGGGCGTGCACTTGCGCTCTCAATAACCTTTTTTGTCTTAGCGCTGACTCTTGCCCCGCCCATAAAGCATTACTTCACGCAGCGCGCACAAATTAGTGCACTTAACGCTCAATTAGTCTCCGATCACAACGCCTTAGACCAGGCACGCAAGGAGCTATTGCTCTGGCAAGATCCTGAGTACGTAAAGTCACAAGCGCGCGAACGCCTGCACTTTGTTATGCCAGGAGAGCGTCAATACATTGTTACTGATGGCACTTCATCATCTGATAACGCACCAACCACAAAGGTCTCAACCGCACTTGTCGATGGTCAACCCTGGTACACCCGCTTGATCGCATCGATTAGCGAATCCGGTGACAAGTGAAGGCTGTAACACAAAGCGATCTCGATTGTATTCAAAGCCAGTTAGGCCGCACTCCGCGAGATGTTCACGCAATCGCATATCGCTGTCCATGCGGTAAACCCGCAGTTGTTGAAACCCCGCCACGTTTAGGCGACGGCACTCCGTTTCCAACTTTTTATTACGCAACCTGCCCACGATTAACCGCAGTGATTTCAACCCTTGAAACCACTGGATTAATGGGGGATATGAACGAACGCCTAGCAACCGATGCCGAGCTCGCTGGCGCATATCACGCCGCCCATGATGATTACATCGCCGCCCGATCTGCTTTAGGTATTGATGTTCCAGAAGTAGAAGATGTATCTGCCGGCGGAATGCCCACACGCGTTAAATGTTTGCACTCACTCGTCGCACATTCATTAGCTGCTGGCCCCGATG
>WLOR01000083.1 GCA_009699165.1 Actinomycetota bacterium
CGCCGCCGAAGACTCACGTAGATTTCATCGGCTCTGCAGCGATATCGAGGTGACTTTTACGGCACGGGTTTTATCTTTCTTTGAGGGAAATGAAGAGGAGCGATCCCGCGAGCTTTTAGGTGAGCTCCAATCGGGTGCAACAGTTTTAGTTGTATCCGATGCCGGTATGCCCACGATCAGTGATCCAGGATTTCGTTTGATGCGCGATGCAATCCAACTCGGAATCGATGTAAGTGTTATTCCAGGGCCAAGTGCGGTAACGATGGCAGTTGCACTCTCTGGATTGCCAACGGATCGATTTACTTTTGAGGGATTTCCTCCCCGTGCATCAGGTGCGCGTTTAGCAACATATGAAAAACTCCGTCACGAAGAGCGAACAATGGTCTTCTTCGAAGCACCGCATCGCTTGGGTGACTCGTTAGGTGATGCAGTGACCGTCTTTGGTGCACTTCGTCGTGGCGCAATATGTAGAGAGATGACTAAGCGATACGAAGAGACAATCCGTGGCACATTAACGCAGCTTTCCTCATGGGCAGATTCCAATGAAGTACTTGGAGAAATAACTCTGGTAATTGAGGGGGCATCTACAGATTCAGCCGCCAAGACGGCCGAAGAGATGGTCTCGCGAGTACGCGAATTTGAAGGCGCAGGCATGGATCGAAAGGCTGCAATCGCGTCGGTTGCGCAAGAGTTCGGTATTGCAAAGCGCCTTGTTTATGCCGCAGTCGTCGATGCGAATAAGATGAGCACGTGACTAAATCCTTTTACTTAACGACGCCGATTTATTATGTTAACGATGCTCCACACATCGGTCATGCTTATACGACCGTTGCCGGAGATGTGTTAACTCGTTGGCATCGTCAAAAAGGTGAGTCAGTGTGGTTTCTCACCGGCACGGATGAGCATGGACAGAAAGTTATGCGCACTGCCGAAGAAAACAAGACTGCGCCACAAGCGTGGGTAGATCGTTTAGTACAGGATGCGTGGAAACCCAACTGGGCCAACTTAAATATCGCAAACGATGATTTCATCCGTACGACTGAAACTCGACACACCCAACGGGTTCAAGCTTTCTTGCAATCGCTCAAAGACTCAGGTCATATCTATGCCGGCAAGTACGAAGGCCCTTACTGCATCGGTTGCGAAGAGTTTAAGTTGCCGGGAGATTTAATCGATATTGATGGCCAAAAATGCTGCCCGATTCATAGCAAGCCAATCGAACTCGTAAATGAGAATAACTGGTTCTTTAAACTTTCAGCTTTTACAGATCAACTGCTCGATCACTATCGCACGAACCCAGATGCATGTCAGCCCGAAAGCGCTCGCAACGAAGTAGTCTCATTTTTAGAGGGCGGCGTTTCTGATCTTTCAATCTCCCGTTCGACATTTGATTGGGGAATACCCGTTCCTTGGGACACAGATCAAGTTGTCTACGTCTGGTTTGATGCTCTATTAAATTATGCAACAGCAGTTGGTCTTACCGATGCACCAGAAAGTGCGGGTGGAAAAAAGTTCGCAAGCACGTGGCCTGCAGATGTGCATTTAGTTGGTAAAGATATTCTGCGCTTCCACGCCGTTATCTGGCCAGCGATGTTAATGGCAGCAGGTATCGATGTTCCGAAAAAAGTATTTGCACATGGTTGGTTATTAGTAGGTGGCGAAAAGATGAGCAAGAGCAAGCTCACAGGAATCGCTCCTAAAGACATTACTGATCACTTTGGCGTCGATGCTTTTAGGTACTACTTCTTGCGCGCGATTCCATTTGGTACAGATGGTTCATTTTCTTGGGAAGACATGTCTGCTAGATATACATCTGAGCTAGCAAATGACTTTGGCAACCTGGCATCACGTTCGGCTGCGATGATTGAAAAATACTGCGCCGGAGTTTTACCTGCCGCTAGCCATGATGCAGATTTAGAGGCAGCGTTGAAAACCGCTGTAGATAAAGCCGATGTAGCAATCTGCGCTTTAGATTTTCAAGGCGGAATCCTTGCGATTATGGATTTTTGTAAGAAGGTTAATGGCTATGTCACTGAAAAAGAGCCGTGGATTTTGGCGAAAGATCCAGCCAACCAAGCCGTCCTTGAAGGGGTTTTATATAACACTGCCGAATCCCTTCGCGCACTCGCAGTTTTGCTGCATCCAGTAATGCCAGCGACGTGTGAGATTTTGTGGCAGAGCCTTGGCGCACAGGGTTCATTGGGAGATTTATCTGCGCAAAAGATAAGTGACGTAGCAACATGGGGACAGTTGCCAGCTGGTTCATTAGTTACTAAGAGCCCTGTTTTATTTCCACGTCTAGAGACGAGCGCTTAGAAAATATGGCTGATCGCCACAATCGCGATATCGATCGCCCGCGTGCTCCGCTTCCAGAACCTCTACCTGTTGCAACCGCTGATGCACATGCTCACATGGAGATCATTACCGATACTGCCGCGGACTCACAAGAAGTTGCAGATATCATCGCAGAAGCGCGATCTGTCAACGTTGATCGCATTGTGCAAGTTGGTTATTCGGCCGAACAATCACGATGGTGTGTTGCCGCAGCAGAGAAGTGGAATACATCGGTCTTAGCTGCAGTTGCACTTCACCCTAACGAAGCCCCGGTAGTAAATGATTTAGCGGCGGATTGGGCCATCATCGCCGAATTGGCAGAGCACCCACGTGTTCGAGCAATTGGTGAAACAGGTTTAGATTATTTTAGAACGCCACCCGAACTTCGTGCTCGCCAACAAGAGTCTTTCAAATGGCATATTGAATTAGCTAAGAAAACAGATAAAGCCTTGGTGATCCATGACCGAGATTCACATGATGATGTCTTGTCTGTGTTACTCGAAGTCGGGGCTCCAGAAAAGACTATCTTTCACTGTTTTTCTGGCGATGTTGAGATGGCTAAGACCTGCATTGATCGTGGCTATGTTCTCTCGTTTGCTGGCACTCTGACTTTTAAGAATGCTCCTGCGTTGAGAGAGGCCGTCAAACTTGTCCCCATCGATCAGTTACTTGTAGAGACCGATTCACCATTCTTAGCACCTGCTCCGCACCGAGGCGCTGGAAACACTCCTGCACAAATTGCAACGATTGTGCGGGCGATGGCAGTGGAGCGAGAAAGTGATCTAGGCGAGCTTGCATTTGCATTGGGCAATAACGCCGAGCGCTTATTCGGATCTTTCGCACCATGACGTTACTGGGTGCGGCAGAGATCCGCGAACTTGCAGCGTCTCTAGATTTGAAGCCATCGAAATCACTCGGACAAAACTTTGTTATTGACTCAAACATCTGCACCAAGATCGTTCGAATCGCTGGTGTGACTTCAGATGACATTGCACTTGAAATTGGACCAGGACTTGGTTCACTCACATTGGCGCTTTTACAAAGCGCGGCCTCAGTGATTGCAGTTGAGATAGATCACCGACTTGCCACGCAACTTCCAGTAACGGTCGAAAAGCACTTTGAGAATCCAGAAAACTTAACGGTTATCAATCAAGATGCCTTGGCGTTAGAAGATTTATCAGCACAGCCAACGGTTTTAGTTGCTAACTTGCCATACAACGTTTCTGTCCCCGTCCTCTTGCATCTGTTGGAGAAGTTTCCAAGTATTCGAACCGGTGTTGTGATGGTTCAGGCCGAAGTTGCCGATCGATTAGCAGGTCACCCTGGTACGAAAGAGTATGGAGTTCCATCGGTTAAGGCAGCATGGTGGGCCGATGTCAAAGGCGCGGGTTCAGTTTCGAGATCTGTTTTCTGGCCAGCGCCAAACGTTGATTCAAAGCTCGTCTCTTTTACCCGCCGTGCAACGCCGGGGGATGAAGCGTTACGTAAAAAGACATTTACTATCATCGATGCGGCCTTTGCTCAACGTCGCAAGATGCTTCGTTCAGCGCTCTCGTCACTGTATGGCTCATCATCTGCAGCAGAGGCCCATCTTCAAAGGGCGGGAATCGATCCGACGCTTCGTGGAGAAGCACTTGAGATATCGGGTTTTTGTGCCATCGCGTCCCTTGCACCTGACAATTTCTAGCCAAGGCAATAGGGTCAATTCATGCCAGTAAAAAGTGTGACTGTACGTGTTCCCGCAAAGGTGAACCTGCAACTTTCGGTTGGGCCTCGCGAGAGCGATGGCTATCACAATCTCGTTACCGTTTTTCAGGCGATTTCAATCTTTGACGAAGTTACAGTTTCATTTACTCCAGCACAAAGTGGTGTCAGCATCTCTATCACTGGCGAACAAACTCACGGAGTTCCAGCCGATGCTAACAACCTTGCAGTAAAGGCTGTTGAGTTAATAGCAAAAGAGTACGACTTAAACATCGATGCACATATTGAAATTAAGAAAGCAATCCCCGTCGCAGGTGGCATGGCAGGGGGAAGTGCAGATGCAGCTGCCGCAATTGTTGCAATCGATTATCTATATTCACTGGGCATGACTCGTGAAGAGATGACAGAGGTTGCATCACAGTTAGGTAGCGATGTTCCCTTTATGTTAAGTGGCGGAACCGCAATTGGTACCGGTCATGGCGAGCAGTTAACTGCAGCACTTTCTCGCGGGACTTATCACTGGGTCTTGGCGCTTTCAACGGTTGGTTTATCAACACCATCGGTATATGCAGAGTGCGATCGTTTGAGATCTGAATCTGAAATCGCAGAGCCACAAACAAATGAACTTTTAATGCAAGCGCTTTTGGCGGCAGATCCAAAGGCAGTTGGAGCAAACCTCATCAATGATTTACAGGCAGCGGCATGTTCGCTTCGTCCAGCACTTCGCTTGGTTTTAGATGTAGGTCAGGAGTATGGAGCCCTTGGTGCATTGGTTTCAGGATCTGGCCCAACGGTTGCATTCCTAGTCAGCGACGAGGAGGCCGGCCTTGATTTAGCGGTCGCATTAACTGCAAGTGGAGTAGTTGGAAGCGTTGCACGGGCTTATGGCCCAGTGGCTGGGGCGAAGATTCTTTCTTAGGGGTATTAGCCACGTTGAAATCCTCGTGCATGGTCATGAGCACGCCCCTTTATAAGGGAGAATACGGGTTCCGCCATTGTGTAGTGGCTAGCACATGGGCCTTTGAAGCCCAGGGTCCAGGATCGATACCTGGTGGCGGAGCGATAGACTCCGCGAGTGGGCGTTGAAACTGTAATTATTCTTGCAGCAGGCGATGGAACTCGTATGAAATCTAGCCAATCAAAGGTTCTTCATAGCGTTGCTGGCCGTTCGCTACTTGGACACGTACTCGCCGCCGTTGATCACGTTCAACCCCAACATATTCGCGTTGTTGTTGGCGCACATCGCGCGAGCGTTGAGGCCCACATCGCGCAAATATCTCCCAAGGCGATGACAGTATTTCAAGAAGTACGCGGCGGGACTGGCCATGCAACGCAGTTAGCGCTCGCAGATCGCACACCAGCTGGCACAGTTCTGGTTTTAGCTGGCGATACACCGATGCTTACGGGCGCCTCTTTAGAGGCTTTTCTCGATGCACATAATGCTGGAAATTTTGCAGCATCTGTATTAACTGCCGAGCATCCTGAGCCAACTGGATATGGCCGAATTATTCGCGATGATAGCGATGAGCTACTGCGTATTGTTGAAGAGCGCGATGCAACGGATGATGAGCGATTTATTGTTGAGATAAATTCAGGAGTCTATGCATTTGATGGAGCTAAGTTAGTGAGTGCAATCGGCCAACTGAATAATTCAAACTCCCAAGGTGAGCTCTACTTAACCGATGTCATTGGAATTTTAAAAACTGCAGGTGAATCAATCGCAGCGATTATGCTTGAAGACTTTATTGAGATTTTAGGCGTTAACGATCGCGTTCAATTAGCCGAGAGCGCCGCATTGTTACGAGATCGCATCAACGATCAATGGATGCGTGAC
>WLOR01000084.1 GCA_009699165.1 Actinomycetota bacterium
ATGAGAGTCGTTAACGGGTTTAAATCCATCAAGATCCAACAGCAAAAGCGAGCCATTCTTGAGTTCAAAGGCCTCGATTTCGCTAATTAATCTGCGCCGATTCGGAAGCCCTGTTAACTCATCGGTGCGCGCAAGGATTCGTTCATGCCCAATATTTCTTGCCTCATTAAGTGCAATAGTCATTCTAAAGAAAGCTAAGACAAGCGTGATTACGGCCGGCACTAAAGTGAAGACAGGAAAATAGCCAGGCCGCATTGCAATAAGGGCCAATAAAGTTGCACTCAGCAAGACTGAAATAGTGATGAAAATCGGATTGATGCTTGTGTTGTCGGCACGATCGAGGTTTTCATGCCAACAACTCTCAGCCATAATCAATAGTCCAAGCAGCCATCCATCATCGATTAACGATCCAAAGGTATATGTCCCTTGCATGTGTAGCCAAAGAAAGAGGAAATCATTGATCGAGAAGATGAGAATCCCAACGCTAAAGATAGTGCTGCGCCGCGATAATCCTTGAGATGCGATAGTTGTAAAAGTGAGCGCAATAAGTATCAAATCACAGATGGGATAGATTAAAGCAAAGAATGCATCAAGAGTATTCAGGCTCAGATGAGGTAGAAGTGGGCGCAAAATTACAGTTGCCCCGAGAGTGCTCAGACCTAATCCAAAGATCGATGAGTCAAAGATTTCCAGGATGGCAAATTTTCGACGAGGAGCAATGATGTGCGTGACACCCATAATCAGACAGGGATAGAAAAGGAGATAAAGAAGATTTGAGATAGTTTCCATGGGGGAGTTAAAGGTGAAATAAGTTTCAATACTAGAAACTAACGAGCCTAGTAGCCAAAAACTGAAGGCCAAAATAATGAGTGGTTGGGCAAACAAGTCATTGATTCGCGGTGCTTTCCATACAACTGCAATCGCACACAGCGGGACTGCGTTGTATAAATAAATTTCACTCCACTGACTCTTTAGCGCTGGCGTCAGTGAAAGCAGGGCATGGATAGTCAGTAAAACCGCGCCGAAAAACCGCAGAGACAGTATGCGCATTTATTCACGGTAGGCCTTGCAAAGAGCCTCAATGAATAGGGAAATCCCGATTGCTCGGAGCGAGCTAGTGCTTTCTTACAAGCCTTCGCTACAGATTAAGTTTCTCTGATCAAAGGCGTCATTGACCATGGTGACAGCCTGACCATACTGAGCGGCAACTCCATCACGAAGCTTTTGAATCGAAGTGATTGATTTGCCTGCAGTTGCATATGCACTTAGTGCAGACTTACTTGATCTAATAGTTGTCTTATACGTATTAATCGTAGTTTTCCATGAGCTAACTGCCGAAGCGTTGGCGATTTTCTGTTTTGATGGAGCTAACGTTAAATCAGTTAACTTCTTATTAGCATCGGCTAAAGCAGTCTTCCATTTTGCAATGGAGACAGTGTCTGGCTTAGGCAAGGCTTGGTTTAGCGCAATGGCATCTTGGAGAGTTTTAATTCTAACTTTCCACTCTGCAATCGCGGCAGCGTTTGCAGGATCTACAACCGCAGCTGCAGCCGCTGTTGCCTCAGCTTCGGCGAGCTTCTTCGTTGCATCCTCTAGAGCTACGGTCGCTTCGGCGATTTGAGCCTCTAAAATCGGCGTCTTTGCTTGAGCCTCAACTAGGAGTGCACTTTGCGCAGCAATCTGGGCATCGAGTTCGACCAACTTTGCATCACTGGATTTCTTGATTGCTGCAAGACCTGCTTGTGCCGACTGGGCCTTTGTATCAGATGTAATACAGGTCGTGGAGATCCAGGTCTTTTTAGCGTTCTTAACTGAAATATTCTTTACCGGAACGAAAACTATGGATTTGTCGCCGGCGATCATGAGATTGGACTTTACGGTCGCTGCACATTTGTAGGCATACCCAGAGACTGTTGTTGATGCGCCAATCTTGGTGCATGCGGTGCCATTGCTGATCTTTGTAGCGGCTCCTGCAGTTGGTGCGCTCAATAGAGCAACAGCAACTCCGATTGCAACAGTGATTGAAAGTGACTTACGCATGTTTGAGACCCCCATAGATTATTGGGCAATCTTACTGGTCACTACCTGAATATCTCCTGATAACCCGCCTTGAAAACTCGGAATTCACTATGAAAACCGAGCTTATCGCCGCTGTTTTCTCCGCAGGTTCATTCCCAACTTTCTGACTATTGAACGCGGCAGTGTGCGAATGAAAAATGTGAGAACTCGATACTGCCAACCAGGAACCGAGACCGTTTTACCGGCTAATGCATCGCGCCAAGATGCAGCGACGAGTTTGTCTGCATCGAGCCACATGAAAGTTGGGAGTCCTTTCATAGACATGCGACCTCGTTGGTGAAATTCGGTGCGAGTAAAGCCCGGGCACAGTGCGCTGACTAAGACTCGTGAGCCAGCTAGCTCGGTATGGACAGACTCGGATAAGACCGTCAGATATGACTTTGAGGCGCTATAGGTACCTCCGGCAATAAAGCCAGCCACGGATGAGACGTTAATAATGACGCCCTTATTGCGAGCCTTCATTCCAACCAGTGCCACATGCATTAAACGCATGGGGGTTCGCACTAAGACATTGAGTAGATCTTCTTCGGCGCTCAATGCGCTCGCAGTGAAGGCCTTATTGATACCAAAGCCCGCATTATTGATCAAGACATCAACTTCATTAGCGCCGATGTAATCCTCCACCGCGCTGCAGCCGGCATCAGTGGACAGGTCAGCCTTAATTACTACTGTCTCTACGCCAAAAGTTGATCGCAGAAAAGCAGCACGCTCTTCTAATCGTTTAACATCGCGTGCAACAAGGATGATGTTGTAGTTATTGGCAGCCAATAAGCGCGCGAAACTCTCACCGATTCCAGCAGTTGCTCCTGTAACCAAAGCCCACGATTTCATATCTCTCCTAAGAAATCTTGTATTCGCCAACTGCACCAGATGGTACAAATGGTTGGTGCGGTACTACAGAATTAATGCGCTGATATTTTTCACTCTGTGCAGGTCGGCTATCAACGTCGCCCTTATTAGGCCACATCGATAAAGCGCGCTCTGCTTGAGCAGTAATAGTAAGCGATGGGTTAACACCAAGATTGGCTGTGATTGTTGAGCCATCGACAATATGAAGTGTTGGGTAGTTATAGACACGGTGATAAGGATCAATGACGCCAGTGCTCTGGCTGTCACCGATTACACAACCCCCAACAAAGTGGGCAGTAAATGGCGCATCGATGAGATCCCCGATATGGCCACCAGCGATTCCATCGTGCTTATCAGCAATGCGTCGCACGACTTCATTAGCAGCCGGAATATATGTGGCATTTGGCTTGAGGGGATCATTTTTCGATGTCAGATGCCAACCAAATAATCCACGTTTGCCGCTGACCGTCACAGATGAATCCACATTTTGCATAGTCAGTGCAATCACGGTTCGCTGGCTCCATCGCCTTACATTTAAGATCTTTCCAAGCAACGATGGCTTTGCGATGAACTGCTTAAACCAGTGTTTTCTGCGTCCTTTTGAGTCATACCCATCGGTCATGATGGTCTGCATCAAGCCCATGAAGTTACTGCCCTTGCCATATCTAACGGGTTCGATATGAGTGTGCTCATCTGGGAAGAACGAGGATGTAATAGCACTACCCGCACTGAAATCGATATCCGTATTTTGCATCATCGCACCTGTGAGAGCCTCACTATTGGTACGAGAGAGTTGACCAAGGCGATCAGATAACCGAGGAAGATTTTTCAACTTCATCTTATGCAGAAGTTTTTGCGTGTTGTATGTGCCCGCAGCGACAATTACTTGATCGGCCGTGAATTTTATGGTTGATGCAAATGGATCATCGGTTTTAACTGCAGAAATCTCCCACGTCCCATCACTTTTTTGTGAAAAGGATTTAACCGTAGTCATTGGAAAAACCTTTGCGCCAGCGGATTCGGCCAAGCCAAGATAGTTTTTAGGCAGAGTATTTTTAGCGTTGAAGTGGCACCCCGTCATGCAAGCACCACACTGTTGGCAGCCGGTTCTAGCAGGCCCGACTCCACCAAAGAATGGATCGGCTGCGCTAACTCCTTTACCTTCACCAAAGTAAATTCCAACTGGTGCCATTTTAAATGTATGGCCAACGCCCATTTCGTCGGCAACATCTTTCATCGCTTGATCACTTGGAGAAAAATATGGGTTCTCAATAACGCCTAACATTCGGCGAGCTTGGTCATACCAAGGCTCGAGCTCTGATTTCCAATCCGTAATAGCTGCCCACTGTGGATCTTTAAAATACTCATCTCCTGGTTGGTACAGAGTATTTGCGTACACGAGCGAACCACCACCAACACCAGCACCAGCCAAAATCAAGACATCAGGTAATACATGGATGCGTTGGATTCCATAACAACCAAGCCCCGGCGCAAAGAGAAACTTACGCAAACGCCAAGATGTCTTTGGAAAATCCTTATCTTCAAATCTGCGACCAGCCTCTAAAACTGCAACGCTGTAGCCCTTTTCACGCAATCGAAGCGCCGATACCGATCCACCAAAGCCAGATCCAATAATGACGACATCAAAGCTTTTTTTCACTTAGACGACAATCCCTGCAGTGTCTTCATCACGAATCTTCCACTCTGTGCCGTATGACTCAAGTAGATCCAGGAATGGCTTTGCATCAAACCATTCAGGACCTGCAACGCCT
This sequence comes from Actinomycetota bacterium, assembly GCA_009699165.1. Classification (GTDB taxonomy): domain Bacteria; phylum Actinomycetota; class Actinomycetes; order Nanopelagicales; family Nanopelagicaceae; genus Planktophila. The sequence goes on from WLOR01000084.1 coordinate 4,701, forward strand.
TCGGGCTTCCATAGACCCTTATGAATTAACTCCATCGCAATCACTGGATTAATCGCGGTCTGCCACACAACTGCTTGATCTCCGTATTCAGACATCGACCATTCGTTATCCACGACGTTGTACATATAACAGGCATACGGTTGGCCCTCTTTATTGAGACCCTTAACAAGTGCACCGGCACATGTCTTACCCTTCATGCGCGAACCTAATGTAGCTGGATCCGGCAAAGAGGCTGCAAGTAAGTCACGTGGAGAGACCGAGATACCTTGAACATCGACATGCTCTTTGCGATCCATTCCCAACATGTGAATAGTTTTTAACGTTGTGATGAACTGAGCACCCAAACCGTATTTGAAATTAACTTTTTTAGCATCGACTTTTTGCGGAATCAGCACAACTTCTTCATGCTCAACATTTACACACTCGACAGGTCCGATGCCTTCAGGGAAATCAAAAACTTCAATCTCGCTAAAAGGTTCGGTAGTAAACCAACCACGACCATCTTCCCAAACAAGTGGGGGATTAAGACACTCTTCAATAGTTGTCCAAATTGAAAACGACGGTGCAAAGTCATATCCCTCAACAACTAAATTAGAACCATCCATAATCGTGATTGAATCCAAGCGACTAAAGAGATGATCCGATGCATACCTAGCAAACACATCGCTCATACCAGGTTCGATACCCATTCCGACGAGGGCGAAAATATCTCGCTCTTTCCAGTTCCAGTCACGAGCAAACTGTTCGTCGCCAAGCTTCACGCCGGTTTCACTATTTGGGTAATGCGCGTGAGGGCGAGAAAGTGACATCGCCATGTCAATGTAGTTTGTATTTTCAATTTCACATGCCAAGAAAATCGGCATTACAAATCGTGGATCTACCGCATTGATAACCACATCAGGCTTGACTTTGCGGATCAAAGTCCTTAGATCTTCAAGCTCTGCAGCATTGACTTCAGCAGCTGAAAACCTCGAATCCTTGACCCGGTTCACCGCTGTTTCGGCCCGCGCCAATGCGCGATCTGCCACAACCATGGATTTGATAAAACTCTTTCGCGAAGCAATGTTGACAATAGCGCTGCCAACTCCGCCCGCGCCTATAACTAGCGCCTTCATTGTTGGCCCCTCATGAGGAAATAACATCCTTTTCTTTAGATTC
>WLOR01000085.1 GCA_009699165.1 Actinomycetota bacterium
ATGGAGTGAGCCAACTCTGAAAAAGTTTCAAAAATGGCTTGCTCAGGAAAAAGGAAGTGCAGTAGTTGAGTTTGTGGCTTTGGCAATTCCACTCTTTGTACCAATATTTATCTATCTCAGTAGTTTCACATCCGTCAGTGGCAATGAGGAGATAGTCAGAGTTTTGGCGCGTGAGGGATTGCGCGCCTATGTTGCTAGCGATAATGATCACTCTGGCCGAGAGGTATCTGCCCAAGCACTTTCAGTCATCGCAGCTCATCTTGGGCTTACCTCAGGAGAGATTGCTACTTTAACTGCTCGTTATGACTGCTCAGATAGCCCGTGCTTTTCTGCCAATGGTCGGATTCGACTAACTGTTTCATTTATCGATGCACAATCTCATAGAAGTATTGAGGCTTCGGCACAAGAACATATAAGTCCATGGATGTGATGAAACGTAAACCTCTAAATTTTAGTGATGATCGAGGCTCTCTGAGTGTTGTCATCATTGGATTATTCATAATTACAGTGGCAGCTTTAATGGTAATGAGTGATGTTGCAACGGTAATCGTAGCTAAGCGCTCTTTGGCACAAGCCACTGAGGCTGCAGCGCAACGAGGGGTTCATAGTTTAAATAAAAATGCTTATTACACGGGCAAAGGAACGATGTTTACGGCGCCACTTGCAGTCATTACACAACGAGAACACGCCGCTATTCCAATTGACTGCAATCAAGCAGTCTTAGATGTAATTTTCGAACTACATAGTTGGAGCAACGACACAGGTTCGATGAAACGACACGAGTTGCAGGGTTTAGTCTTAACTAATTTAGAGTGCGATGGGACCTCATTAGAAATCTCTACCTATGCAGAGGTTAAACTTCCTTTCAAAGTTCCCTTCACACATATAGATTCGGCGGTACTGACTTCTACCGCTGGAACAACCAACCAGGTGCAAGAGGGTTTCTACCTCTTTGGCATTCGCCTTCACTAACTTTCAAGGGCACTAACTTTCAAGGGCACTAACTTTCAAGGGCACTAACTTTCAAGGGCACTAACTTTCAAGGGCACTAACTTTCAAGGGTGCAGATATCATTTAATGCAGAAATTGCCATGTGCAGGCCTCAAGGTTGACTGGGCTATCCTTCAACCATGGCTGCGCGCGAGTATGGTTTAGAGATTGATGCCATTGACGCAACCTTGGTTTCGATTGAAAAGGTCTTAGACCTGCCGAAATTAAGGGCCCAATCACTGCTTATGGAAGAAGAGGCTGGCGTACCAAATCTTTGGGATGATCCAGAGAACGCCCAAAAAGTCACAAGTCGACTGTCACGAGTGCAGGCCGAGATAAATAAATTAACTGGACTTCGTAGACGCGTTGAAGATCTACCAATCCTTTTTGAGCTTGCTGCAAGCGAGCCAGATGGTTCGGGAGTTGCAGATGCTGAGCGCGAATTAGATGCGGTCAAGAAATCTATTGGTGAGTTAGAAGTACAAACACTTTTGAACGGTGAATATGACGACCGCGATGCATTGATAACAATTCGTTCGGAGGCGGGCGGTGTAGAGGCCGCTGACTGGGCCGAGATGATTATGCGCATGTACTTGCGTTACTGCGAGCGACACAATTTCTCTGTCGATGTCTTAGAGACTTCTTATGCCGAAGAGGCTGGAATTAAATCAACAACCTTTCGAGTTTCTGCTCCTTACGCATATGGCACTCTGTCGGTGGAACAAGGGACTCACCGTTTAGTCCGCATCTCACCTTTTGACAGTCAGAGCCGTCGACATACCTCTTTTGCAGGCGTTGAAGTTGTTCCTGTTGTTGAGCAAAGTGATCATGTTGAAATTGATGAGAAAGAAGTTCGCACTGACGTGTATCGCTCTTCTGGTCCTGGTGGCCAAGGGGTGAATACAACCGACTCTGCCGTGCGCTTGACGCATCTTCCAACTGGAATTGTTGTCTCCTGCCAAAACGAGCGCTCGCAGATTCAAAATAAGGCAACTGCCATGGCTGTGCTCCAGTCGAAACTATTGGAGCGCCGACGCCAAGAGGAGCAGGCAAAGATGAATGCATTGAAAGGCGATAACTCGGGGTCTTGGGGAAATCAGATGCGTTCCTACGTTCTAGCGCCTTACCAAATGGTGAAGGATTTACGTACAGATTATGAAACCGGCAATACGGCGGCAGTGTTAAACGGTGAGATTGACGAGTTCATTGAAGCTGGAATTCGCTGGCGCCGAAGTTCATAAGTTCGGCAGTTGCCGTAAGCCAGAGTTCATAAGTTCGGCAGTTGCCGTAAGCCAGAGTTCATAAGTTCGGCAGTTGCCGTAAGCCAGAGTTCATAAGTTCGGCCGTTGCCGTAAGCCAGAGTTCATAAGTTCGGCCGTTGCCGTAAGCCAGAGTTACCGTAAGCCAGAGTTCCTGTGGACTTGGGGAGGCTCAATAAGCGTAATCTCACATTTTTCGTAGGTTCAGATGCGCGTTAGATGTGCGGAATTGGGACATACATCCATAAACTAAGGTCAGAGCGCTCGCGGCGAAATAGGACGCAGGCCTGAAGTATTTCGGGAGATTTAGATGATTCGCTTTGAGAACGTCACCAAGATCTATCCGGGTCAAGAACGGGCAGCGCTCGACTCTGTCAGCCTTGAGATAGTCAAAGGTGAGTTCGTTTTCCTTGTTGGATTATCGGGTTCGGGTAAGTCAACTTTTCTTCGCTTAATTCTGCGAGAAGACCGCCCAACATCGGGTGTAATTCATGTTGCTGGGAAAGATCTCGGAACGTTAGCTAATCACAAGGTTCCAGAGCTTCGTCGCCAAGTTGGAACAGTTTTTCAAGATTTCCGCTTACTTCCAAATAAGACGATTACTGAAAATGTGGCCTTCACTCTGCACGTTCTTGGATATTCGCAGAAAGAGATCAACCGCGAAGTTCCAGAGGTTTTAGAGTTAGTTGGTCTAGAAGATAAAGGCGATCGACTTCCATCAGAGATTTCAGGTGGCGAGCAACAGCGCGTGGCAATCGCTCGAGCATATGTGAGTCGTCCTCCAATTTTAATTGCCGACGAACCGACAGGAAATCTTGATCCAGCTACAAGTGTTGGAATTATGAAGTTGCTAGATCGCATCAATCGCGAAGGCACGACAGTATTAATGGCAACCCATGATTCAGGAATTGTTGATCAGATGCGAAAGCGCGTAATCGAGTTGGATCTCGGTCATGTGATTCGTGATCAAGTTCGCGGCGTTTACGGTTACACAGGTTAATGGAGTATTGAGATGAGCGAGGGATAAGAGATGCGCGCACGTTTTCTTTTAAGTGAAGTAGGTATTGGACTTCGCAGAAATATGACAATGACTTTTGCGGTTATCGTCACTACCGCCATCTCGCTTTCTTTACTAGGAATTGGCCTACTTGCAAATGCTCAAGTTGGCGCGATGAAGGATTATTGGTACGACAAGATTGAGGTCTCAGTTTTCTTGTGTGGCTCACTATCTGAGGCTCCGTCATGCTCCGGTGGAATCATCACTTCGGCGCAACGTCTTGCTATTCAACAGGATATTCAAAATATGCCAGCAGTTGATAGCGTTTTTTATGAATCACAGTCGCAAGCATTCGCTCGCTTTCAAGAGCGATTTAAAGATTCAGCGATTGCGCAGAATGTCACGGCAGATCAACTTCCAGAGTCGTTTCGTGTGAAGCTTAAAGACCCTACTCAATTTGCTGTGATTGTGAGTGCGTTCTCAGGTCGCCCAGGCGTTGATGTCGTCCAAGATCAACGCAGCATCTTAGAGAAGTTTTTTAAGCTCTTAGAGGTTTTACGCAATGGTGCACTCCTTGTCGGCCTCGCTTCTGTGTTAACCGCAGCGCTTTTGATTAGTAACACTCTTCGGATCGCCGCCTTTAATCGCCGCCGTGAAACCGGAGTAATGAAACTTGTGGGTGCATCTTCATGGTCGATTCAGTTGCCATTTCTTTTGGAGGGTGTCATATCCGCGATTATCGGTTGGGCACTAGCCACGGGATTATTAGCAGGGCTTAAAAGCATTGTGGATACAAAGGTTGCGCCACTACTTACTTTCACCAAGTTTTTCGGTTGGAATGAAGTCTGGGTTGCATCAGGATATTTACTTGCGACAGGTTTAATTGTCTCAACCACAGCATCTGTTATCACGTTGCGCCGCTACCTCAAGGTCTAGCCATCCATTAGTGAAGGCATCTGTGATCACGTTGCGCCGCTTCTTTTAGGCCTAGCCATCCATTGGTTAGGGCCTCTGTAAATACGTTGCGAAGCTACTTTTAGGCCTAGCCATCCATTGGTTAGGGCCTCTGTAATTACGTTGCGAGGCTACTTTTAGGTCTAGCCATCCATTAGTGAAGGCATCTGTGATCACGTTGCGCCGCTTCTTTTAGGCCTAGCCATCCATTGGTTAGGGCCTCTGTAAATACGTTGCGCCGCTTCTTTTGTGCCTAGCCATCCATTAGTGAAGGCATCTGTTATCACGTTGCGTCGCTACTTTTAGGTCTAATCTCTCCAAGCTTAGTGAGAGAATATGCACCGTATTATTAAAGTAGAGGGTTCGTTTTATGGTGAAGGCGGTGATGGGTTATGGTGAAGGAGATTGGCCAAAAACTCATTGCACAAAATATGAAGGCACGCCATGACTATTCCATTGAGGATGTTATTGAGTGTGGCATGGTTTTGATGGGTACAGAGGTCAAGTCTTTGCGCCTTGGCCGAGCATCATTGATAGATGGGTTCGCCATGATCAATGACGGAGAGTTGTGGCTCAGTGGCGTCCATATACCCGAATACACCGAAGGCACATGGACAAATCACACGCCACGTCGTGATCGCAAACTTCTGGTCCACAGAAATGAACTCAACAAGTTAACTGCAAAATTGAAAGACTCCGGAACAACCCTCGTTCCTCTCTCGCTTTACTTCAAAGATGGAAAAGCAAAGGTCGAGATTGCTGTCGCCCGAGGCAAGAAAGCACACGATAAGCGACAGGCGATTAAAGCTCGAGAGGCAGATCGTGAAGTCGCCCGTGTAGTTTCACGAGGATCATCAGGAAAGAGCGGAAAAGCCTCAAAGCGTTACGAGGATTAGTAAGGCCAGTTAACGCAAGCGCAAGAGCCAGTTAACACCAGTCAAGAGTCAGTTAACGCAAGCGCAAGAGCCAGTTAACACCAGTCAAGAGTCAGTTAACGCAAGCGCAAGAGCCAGTTAACGCAAGCGCAAGAGCCAGTGGATTTCTTAATGTGCATGTATATGGATTAGCACCTTTTTACTGTAATCATTTATACTAAAGTCACCGCCGCTTCGATACCTCAATTTTTGAGGCGATGTTGCGACGGCACGTACTAGTTGACAATTAAATAGAGAAAAGAAATACGTTTCTTTTTCTCCAAGCTGAATGTGTGAAAACACGTTGTGTGAAAACACGTTGTGTGAAAACACGTTGTGTGAAAACACGTTGTGTAAAAACACGCTATGTGCAAGCACAAAAATCTTGGGGGTGAACGGTCTCGACTTTGGATGTTGAGGCAGGGGAAGCGGGCCGAGGAAGCCGGAATGATCTCGTAAACCAATAATC
>WLOR01000086.1 GCA_009699165.1 Actinomycetota bacterium
GAGCCAACGGCTTTTTCTCCTTGTGCGGTTCGAACATAGACGGTGCCATCGTCGGCAACTCGTCCAAATGCTGCAGGATCTCCAATCAGTGCCGAAGCCGCTGATGCTGAGGGAGTTGGATGTAGATCGGTCATGGTGGTGATCCTTTCAGCGCGTTGTTCGCAAGAACGTCGCTATGTATGTCGTGAGATTTTCAAGGGTTGCCTAGAAAACCGTGAATTCAACTTTTAGGTAGGGTAAAAGGTACCCTGTACTTGCCTCTAAGCGTCAATCGTTGAAATAGGCATAAATAAGGGGGTACCAAGTGCTAGTAGAGGGCTTTGCAGCTCCCATGTTTGCCACAAACTGCTGGGTTTTGGCCACAGGCCAAGGCGCTGAGTGCGTTGTCTTTGACCCAGGAATGCCAGATGTCAGCCTCCAGCTATCCTCGATTCTTGACCAGTTCAAACTCAAGCCGGTCGCAGTTATCGCTACACACGGTCACTTGGACCACACGTTTTCCATTAAGCCTGTAGCAGACGGTTATGGGATACCTGCCTATATTCATAGTCAAGATCGAATGGCACTTGTCCATCCCGAGAGAGTCTTATCACCAGAATTTGCTGCGACATTGGCCGGGATGGAGTTTGTTGAGCCCCAAGATGTTAGAGAATTGCGAAATGGTGAAATCCTCGAGATTGTTGGACTCACGATCAGAACAATCCATGCACCTGGCCACACAGCAGGCTCATTAATGTTTGAAGTTTCAGATGAAGTATTAATCAGCGGCGATGTTCTTTTTTCTGGTTCGATTGGGCGCACCGATCAGCCAACTGGCTCAGCAAGAGATATGGAGGATACTTTGCGAAAAAAAGTACTCCCGTTGAGCGACTCGTTGCGTGTACTTCCGGGTCACGGTCCGCAGACCACAATCGGACACGAACGCAAACACAATCCATATCTAAACTCGCTTAAGGGACGTTTCTAATGTCGGGCAAAAAGATTCAAGCCCCTAAAGGCGTCAGCGAATATGTACCACCGCGCTCTGTCTCATTCGAATTTGTTCGTGAATCACTTATCAATCCAGCACGTCGTGCAGGGTATCAACTGATAGAACTTCCAGTATTTGAAGATACTGAGCTCTTCACCCGTGGCGTGGGGGAGTCAACTGATGTGGTCTCCAAAGAGATGTATACCTTTGAGGATCGAGGTGGACGTTCAATTACTTTGCGTCCAGAAGGAACCGCTGGCGTAATGCGTGCAGTAATTGAACATGGTTTAGATCGCGCTCAGCTGCCCACAAAGTTATGGTACTCAGGTGCGTTCTTTCGTGCAGAACGCCCTCAGGCGGGTAGATACCGTCAGTTTTATCAGGTAGGTATCGAAGCTATTGGTTTGGATGATCCAGCAATTGATGCTGAAGTAATTGCGATTGCAGATGCAGGTTTTAAAGCAATCGGGCTTACCAAATATCGATTAGATATTACCTCTTTGGGAGATTCACAATCACGAGCAGCTCACCGAATTGATCTCGTTAAGTTTATTGCGAGTATGGATTTAGATGAAGCAACAGCGCTCCGGGCACAAATAAACCCACTTCGTCTATTTGATGACAAGCGTCCGCAAATCCGCAGTGCAATGGAGAAAGCTCCATTGCTATTGGATTACCTTAGTCAAGCATCTAGGGAAAACTTTGAGCAGGTCAGGAGATATTTAGAAGCTTTAGGGATTTCCTATGTTATAAATCCTCGCATGGTTCGTGGTTTGGACTACTACACAGGTACAACATTTGAATTTGTGCATGAATTACTAGGAGCTCAATCTGGCATTGGTGGCGGTGGTCGCTATGACGGACTTATGTCAGAACTTGGCGGCCAAGAACTCTCTGGTATCGGCTTTGGATTAGGTGTTGATCGTGCATTACTTGCAGCAGAGTCAGAAGGTGTTATCTCTGCTGATGCTTTTGTATCCGATCTATTCATTATTCCCTTAGGAGGTGGCGCTAAAGAGCAGGCGCTACGAATCGCTTCTTCCTTGCGAAAAGCTGGCAAAGTCGTTGAGATTGCATTTGGAGATAGGGCGCTTAAAGGGGCTATGAAGAGCGCTGATAAGAGCGGTGCTCGTTACGTAGTTGTTCTAGGAGATGAAGAGTTGAACAGCCAGAGCGTAGAGCTTAAAAATATGAACTCTGGAGTATCCACATCCGTTAGCATTGACTCCTTAATCAACGCTCTGTAGAAAGTGAAGACATACACATTATGTTAAGAAGCCACGATGCAGGTAGATTGCGTAAATCCGATGTAGGGACAACTGTGAGACTGGCAGGGTGGGTTTCGCGTCGACGCGATCACGGCGGTGTTGCATTTATAGATCTTCGTGACGCTTCAGGATCCGTGCAAGTAGTTATTCGAGATGAGAAATTAGCGGGCTCATTGCGGGCGGAGTGGTGCTTACTTATAACAGGCGAAGTTATGGCAAGACCCGATGGAAATGAAAATAGCAATATCCCCACTGGTGAGATCGAAGTGATGGGCGATGATGTAGTAGTTCTCAGCGAGTCTGCCCCCTTACCATTTCCTATCGATAGTGGAAATGATTCTGAGATCAGCGAAGAAGTGCGACTAAAGTATCGCTATCTAGATTTACGGCGCGAAAAACCTTCAGCAAATCTACGGCTTCGCTCTAAAGTCACTTCGACTATTCGCAGAGTGATGGAGGATGAATCATTTCTTGAGATAGAGACTCCATACCTAACGCGTTCCACCCCTGAAGGTGCTCGTGACTTCCTAGTTCCCGTGCGCCTTCAACCCGGAAGTTGGTATGCACTTCCGCAATCGCCACAGCTTTTCAAGCAGCTATTGATGGTCGCAGGAATGGAAAAGTACTATCAAATAGCCCGTTGCTTTAGAGACGAAGACTTTCGCGCAGACAGGCAGCCAGAGTTCACACAGTTAGATATTGAGATGTCCTTTATAGATCAAGAAGATATCTTGGCTGTGGCCGAAAAGATTGTTGCAAAGATTTGGCAGGAGGCAGTTGGCTATTCGATTCCACTTCCGCTACAGCGAATGACGTATGCCGATGCAATGTCTCGTTTTGGCTCAGACAAACCAGATTTGAGATTTGGCAATGAACTCACAGAACAGACGGCCTACTTTGCGCAAACAACTTTTAGAGTTTTTCAAGCCCCTTATGTGGGCGCTGTTGTCATGCCAGGTGGCGCAACATCGCCAAGACGCGAACTAGACGCTTGGCAGGACTGGGCCAAGGCGCGTGGTGCAAAAGGTCTCGCATATATTTTAGTAAATGACGATGGAACTCTGGCAGGACCAGTTGCTAAGAATCTGAGTGAGAGCGAGATTTCTGGCATCGCTGCTGCAACGGGAGCCAACCCTGGAGATGCAATCTTTTTTGCAGCGGGCGAACGCAGCGCTTCACTCAATCTTCTTGGAGCCGTTCGTCTTGAGATTGGAAAACGCTGCGGATTAATACCAGAAGGCACATGGGAGTTCTTGTGGGTGGTCGATGCACCTATGTTTGAACCAACAGATGATGGCGGCTGGACCGCTGTGCATCACCCCTTCACCGGCCCAAAGCCTGAGTTCGCAGCGACTTTTGCCTCAGATCCGGCAGCAGCTTTGGCATATGCATATGACATAGTTCTTAACGGTACAGAACTTGGGGGAGGCTCCATCCGTATCCATGATCAAAAGATGCAGAGAGATGTCTTTAAGGTGATCGGCTTAAGCGATGAAGAGGCTGCTTCAAAGTTTGGTTTTCTACTGGAGGCCTTCAACTACGGTCCACCTCCACACGGTGGAATTGCACTTGGTCTCGATCGTGTATGCGCACTACTTACTGGTTCAGATTCAATTCGTGAGGTCATTGCATTTCCTAAGACTGCAAGTGGCGCAGACCCCTTAACTGGAGCACCAACTCCAATAACGCCTGCCCAACGCAAGGAGAGTGGCATAGATGGCGCTCCCAAGAGTGCACCTCAGGTAGGCTAGCAACATGGGACCAGGTGGAATCGCAACAATTATCGCGGCTTGTGCGCTTTTTATAATCGCAATCGCTATTAGTTATGTTGTTGTTCGAGTGGGTCGTTTTATCGATGAGGCAAAACTTTCTCTTAAATCTTTAACCGATGAGACAGCACCACTCATTGAAGAGGTTCACACGACCGTCTCTTTAGTAAATGGTCCTCTTAAGAGTATCAATCGGATTACAAAGAATGCCGAAGATCTATCGGATAAAGTAAGCGATGCAACTAGTTCGTTTATAAATAAAAATGGCTCTGCAGTAAAGATTGCTGGCGCATTATTGTCGGCGGCCTCAATGAATAAGTCCCGATCCAAGAAGAAGGCGGAGTGATCACAGTAAGTGGAATCCGCCGAGATCCGTGCACGTTGGCTGCGCTTTTTTGAATCTGAAAATCGCCAAGGTTTAACCCACACAGTTGTACCTTCGGCATCTTTAATCGCTGATGATCCAAATCTTCTCTTGGTTAACGCCGGAATGGTGCCTTTCAAACCCTATTTCTTGGGAGAAGTGACACCGCCATATAAGCGTGCCACGTCCGTACAAAAATGCGTTCGCACACTAGATATCGATGAGGTAGGGAAGACAACTCGTCACGCATCGTTTTTTCAAATGTGCGGAAATTTTTCTTTTGGTGACTATTTCAAAGAAGGCGCTATCTCACTAGCTTGGGAGTTGCTCACCCGTCCGATAAGCGATGGTGGATACGGGTTTGCCGAAGATAAGTTATGGGTGACGGTCTTTCTCGATGATGACGAGGCTGCCGATATTTGGCATAAGAAAATTGGAGTTCCTAAAGAGCGAATTCAACGCATGGGAATGGGCGATAACTTTTGGTCTATGGGAGTACCTGGTCCATGTGGCCCTTGCTCTGAAATATATTATGACCGCGGCCCTGCCTATGGAAAAGATGGCGGCCCAATTGCAGATGAAAATCGCTACATGGAGGTCTGGAACCTTGTCTTCATGCAAAATGAACGCGGTGCAGGTAGTGGAAAAGATGATTTCCCCATTCTCGGCGAACTTCCTGCCAAGAGTATTGATACTGGCCTTGGTTTAGAGCGCATGGCAGCCCTGCTTCAAGGAGTTGAAAATATCTACGAGATAGATACGACTATGCAGATCTTGAGCAAGGCATCTGAGTTAACTGGCGTCTCTTATTCTCACTCACATTCTTCGGATGTCTCACTTCGTGTAATCGCAGATCACGCAAGAACATCGGCCATGCTTATTGGTGATGGGGTAACTCCTGGCAATGAAGGTCGTGGATACGTACTGCGTCGCATGATGCGTAGAACAATTCGCAATATGCGACTTCTTGGATCTATGGAACCGATTATGTCCGAACTCACTGTTGCGGCAATTGGTGCAATGGGACCGCAGTATCCAGAGTTAATAAGTGACCAGAAGCGAATTTTATCCGTAAGCGTTGCAGAGGAAGAGAGTTTCTTGCAGACGCTTCGCAGTGGTACAACGATTTTTGACGTTGCAAGTGCGACTCTCAAGAAGAGCAATGAATCCGTTTTGCCTGGTGCAGATGCTTTCAA
>WLOR01000087.1 GCA_009699165.1 Actinomycetota bacterium
ATTGCAATACTTCCCAGGTGAGACTAACTACAAGAAGATGATCGGTGATTCAGGTGCCTCTAAGTTCACTGCTGGAACACAAGACTCTCGCACTGCTGCAGCTCTTGCATTAGTGAAGAAGTACTATCCAGATGCAGCTAAAGAAGGCGTAAAGATTAAGATGCTTTGGGGACAACCAAGCAACACACGTCGCGCAGCAGAGGCAGCTCTTGTAAAGGCTGAACTTGCAAAGGGTGGCTTTGATGCTGATATGACTCCAACTGCAAGCTGGTCTTCATTCATTACTGACGTCAAGTACGATGCTCAGTTCTATGCATGGTCAAAGACTGCAGTAACTCAGTCAGGTAACTTCGGTAGCTATAAGTCAACCGAGTCACAGACTGGTTATGACAATGCAAAGGTAGATGACATCGTGAGCTCACTTGAGACCGACGTCCTTACTCAAGCTCAGATCTATGACAAGTATGTACAGCTAGAAAACATCTTGATCGATGATGCTGTCTCACTTCCAATCTTCCAGTGGCCTGGAGTTATTGCTTATAACTCAGCACTGAAGGGAATGGACCCAGCCCCACTAAGTCCTACATTCTTGTGGAACGTTTGGGATTGGCACTTCTAAGGATTAATCCTTAGGGATTTACTTAATCCAACACGGCACCCGCACATTGCGGGTGCCGTGTTTTAAGTAGAGGGACTATTAGTATGGGTAAGGTGTATTGGCAAAGGTGCCAATACAGAGTGTTAAATGGAGGACTTGGGTTTGTTAGCTTTTATTATGCGCCGCATTGGCACACTCGGAGTCATTCTCTTTGGATCTAGTTTTCTTCTATACAACTTAGCTGCTCTATCGGGAGACCCTTTAGGTGAACTGAGAATTAGTCAGGACCCACGAGCCAAGCAGATTATGATTTCACTGACACGAGAACTCCAACTCGATGTCCCGCCACCGCTGAGATATTTCCTCTGGCTTCGCGGTGTTTTAGGTCTATTTGTTGGAAAGCTAGATTTGGGAGATACCCGGGCCGGCGAATCTGTAGCCACTGCAATCGCATCTGCGATTCCAACCACTGTACGTTTAGTTTTCACCGCTTCAATCCTGGCAATGGTTTTAGGAATTTCAATTGGAATCATCACTGCATTGCGTCAATACAGTAAGTTCGATTACGCGATGACTTTTGTTTCATTCCTACTCTTTTCACTGCCAATCTTCTGGGTAGCAGTCTTGCTTAAGCAGTTTATGGCAATCGAGTTCAACAACTGGCTCTCTGCACCTACGATTTCGCCTAAAGCCCTAATTGCAATTGGCCTAGTTCTAAGCCTTATTGTCTCTTCTGTCGGAGGTGCCACAGGAAAGAAGAATTACACGATCTTTGCAAGTGTATTTACTGGGACAGTATTTACTTTATGGAGTCTGCAAAAACTTAACTGGTTCTTAGAGCCAGGTCTGGGACCAATCTTTTACTTCTTTGCCTGTGTCGGAATCGCCTATGGTGTCACTCAACTATCTGTCGGTATTACTAACAAAACAGCTCTGCGATCTTCACTTGTGATGGCGGTAGCGGGTTTAATTCTGTACTACCCAACGCGTAAAGCATTTACCCTAGACAAGCAAGGCCTACTGATTGTCGCAATGGCAGTACTCACAGTTGGATTAGCAGTCATCACATCGTTGGTTATGGCCAAGATAGATAGACCTGCAATAGTTCGAACCACTGTTATCGCCGGCTTTATTATGGGATTAGTTCGTTTACTTGATCAACTAATGTATACCTGGCCACGCTTTATTAGCACGGATGCGATTAACTATCGTCCAGTACCGACAGTCGGACAGGCTAACTCACTGCTTGAGCCTGGTGATTATTGGATCTCGACCCTAGATCTGCTTATGCACTTAATCCTGCCAACAATTGCACTTACAGCAATATCTTTTGCCGGTTATATTCGCTTTGCTCGCGGAACAATGCTTGAAGTTCTCAACCAAGATTACATCCGTACAGCAAGAGCAAAAGGCCTTCCTGAACGGACAGTAATTATGCGTCACGCCTTTAGAAATACATTAATTCCGCTTTCGACAATTATCGTTGTCGACTTTGCTGGCATCATTGGTGGGGCAATAATCACGGAGCGAGTCTTCGGTTGGAAGGGCATGGGAACGCTCTTTAACTCAGCGATAAATAGTTTTGACCTTAATCTTTTAATGGGGGTATTTTTCTTAACTGGAACACTGGCCTTGATGGCGAATTTAGTGGCAGATTTACTTTACTCTGCGCTAGATCCAAGAATTAGAACAGGATCGGGAGCATGAGTACCTCACACGAAGAATCTATAGAAAACTCTGAAGTATCTCTCAAAGATATTGAAACTGAGGGTCTGAGTCAGAGCCAGATTGTTAGAAAGCGCTTCTTTCGTCACCGTGGTGCGATGGTCTCCATCATCTTTTTGATTTTGATTATAACAACGGTTTATACAGCGTTGGAATCTAGAGTTTTTGGAGTTCGAATCCCAGGTTGGTGGAAGTACACAATCGAGGATTTGCCCGAACTCAAACTAGGTGTCTGTGACGATGGTTTAGTGGGTTGTCCAACCCTCAGTGTCGTACCGACTTTTCTCGGTGGTCATGGAGTTCACCTTGGCGAACACCCATTTGGTCAAGATGATATTGGTCGTGACTATTTTGCACTCGTCATGAGAGGTGCGCAACGCTCCTTGATGGTTACATTTGTAATCGGTGCAATCGCTGGCGTAATCGGAACAGTCATTGGTGCGATCTCTGGTTTTTATCGTGGCTGGATTGACTCTGTGCTAATGCGCTTTACAGATTTCATCATCACCGTACCTACAATCATCATTGGCTCTGTTATTGGTTTCCACTTTGGAAATCTCGGTGTCGCATTTTTAGCCTTCTATCTCGGTCTCTTTGGCTGGACGGGTCTTTCGCGTTTAGTTCGTGGAGAGTTCCTGACACTTCGTGAGCGCGAGTTCGTAGATGCCGCGCGTGTAGCTGGTGCGACTAACCGAAGGATTATTTTCAAACATATTTTGCCTAATGCAGTTGGAATTATTATCGTTTCAGTTACATTGTTGATGTCTGGTGCAATTCTTCTTGAAACTGCGCTTAGTTACTTAGGCTTCGGAGTAGTTGCGCCAGATGTCTCCCTAGGTTCACTTATTAGCCAGTACCAGGAGTCTTTCACTACACGTCCTTGGCTGTTTTGGTACCCAGGTCTCTTTATCATCTCTATCGCACTTAGTATTAACTTCATTGGTGATGGATTACGTGATGCATTTGATCCACGTCAGCGTCGCAGAATTACAAAGAAAGATCGCCAGAACGCAAAGGTCGCACGTAAAGCGTTGGCTCACAAATAATGAAGAGTATTGAAAAGCAGAGCCAGGCTGGCGCAAGCGCCGATGGCGATCAACAAGTTGTAGTGAGTTCGAACTTCAAAAGCTCGAACTGGGCTCTGTCCACTTGCGCGAAAACTATTCAATCGAATGGTAGCCAAATACGCCGCAGCACCACTGTGAGTTCGCGGATTATCTCCAGGTCGCATATATCCACCAGCGCCGATGCCCGTACCTTTTATGTCGCTTGGATGGATTTTGCGGGAGTGATGACGACCAGGGGCTGGAGCAGCCCACGCGTAAATAGTTTTTCCACCGACAGTAATGCTCATGGTGTATTTAGCATCGATGCTTTCGACAAGATCCCAACCAGCAGTGATATCGCGAATCGGATTTGTGATGCGGATGCCTTCATCAAAGAGCTCGAGCTTTGGGCGATGCATAACAACATAAACCAGAACGGCCAGGCTAATACCCCAACACAATGCGCTCATGGCACCGAAGAAGTCGGAGAGATAAATGCTTTGGAAAACCATTCCAGCGATAATGAAATAAGCAACTCCTGCACTGACGAGACTGCTGCGGGCTCTAAAAACTTCAAGGTTGCTCATGTGGCAATCTTGTCATACAAGAACGAGGCGAGATATGTCTGAGCAAGTATTAAAGATCAGTGATTTTAATGTTGATTTCTGGGTTGATGGAGTGTGGTACCCAGCTGTTATCGATATGAACCTTGAACTTAATGCAGGCAAGGTCACGGCGATTGTGGGTGAATCAGGATCGGGCAAATCAACTACCGCGCTAGGCCTTATGTCGTTGTTGGCAACCAATGCCCGTATGTCAGGAAGCGTTCAAGTTAAGACCGAAGAGATGCTCAATGCCAATGCAGCAACATTGCGTAAGTTTCGTGGGCGAGAGGTCGCATATATTTTCCAGGAGCCAATGACCGCGCTAAACCCTGTTTACACAATTGGTTTTCAGATAATCGAAACGCTTCGTAATCACTTCGACATGAGTCCAAAGCAGGCGCATGCTCGAGCACTTGAGCTAATAACTTTGGTCGATATTCCAGATCCAGAAAAATCAATTAATAAGTACCCTCACCAGTTATCTGGTGGTCAACGTCAGCGCGCGATGATCGCCCAAGCACTTGCTTGTGATCCCAGCTTGCTGGTTGCCGATGAGCCAACGACGGCCCTTGATGTAACGGTTCAAGCAGAGATTTTAGATTTAATGCGTGGGTTGAAAGACAAACTCAACTCAGCGATTTTGCTAATTACTCACGACATGGGTGTCGTTGCAGATATGGCAGATGAAATCCTTGTGATGAAGGATGGCATAACCGTCGAACACGGTTCGGCAGATCAGATTTTTAATAACCCGCAACACCCATATACGCAGGCCCTGCTTGGCGCAGTCCCTAAGTTGGGTTCTAGTAAGAAGCGTGATTTGCCGTACTCAGAGAGTGCAAAGCCGGCGCCAGTTCTTAAACTTGAAAATGTCACTATCGAGTATCCAAAGCGTGGTCGGATACCAGCATTTACAGCGGTTAAGAACTTTAATCTTGAGATTTTTCCAGGTGAAATCGTTGGCTTGGTAGGAGAGTCTGGTTCGGGTAAGACCACTGTTGGACGAGCCTCTATCGGTCTGTTGCCTATCAAAGAGGGCTCAATCGAAATTGTTGGAAAAGATATTAGTCATGCAACGAATAAAGAGTTGTTTTCAATTCGCAAACACACAGGAATTGTTTTTCAAGATCCAGCTAGCTCGCTTAATCCACGACTTCCAATCGGAGAGTCAATCGGAGAGCCAATCTTTCTGGCAAAAATCGCCAAAGGTGCAGAATTAGCTCATATGGTTGAGGATTTGCTTGACCAGGTTGAACTTCCTCGCAGCTATCGCAACCGCTATCCACACGAACTCTCTGGCGGACAGCGCCAACGAGTTGGTATCGCACGCGCTCTTGCGTTAACACCAGATTTATTAATTGCCGACGAACCAACGTCGGCCCTTGATGTATCTGTACAAGCGCGCTTCCTAGATTTACTCCAAGAGCTTCAAGGGAAGTTAAAGTTTGCCTGTCTCTTTATTAGCCATGACTTAGCGGTCGTTGATATCTTGTCTCACCGCATTGCAGTGATGCAAAACGGACTGCTGGTTGAAGAGGGCGATCGAGATTCGATTCTGCAGAACCCTAAAAA
>WLOR01000088.1 GCA_009699165.1 Actinomycetota bacterium
GATGCTGCGCTATTTACGGATGCTCTCTGATCGTGATTTAGCTCTTGATCGTACGATGATTCCTCTTGGTTCTTGCACGATGAAGTTAAATGCAACGACTGAGATGGAGGCAGTTACATGGCCAGAGTTTTCAACGTTGCATCCTTTTGCACCAGTAGCACAAAGTGTTGGCTCGAGAGAGTTAATTGCACAACTATCGCAGTGGCTATTGGCTATCACTGGTTACGATGCAGTATCTCTGCAACCGAATGCAGGAAGTCAGGGTGAGTTTGCTGGACTTCTTGCAATACGAAACTATCACGACTCTCGATCGGACTTTGATCGCACTATCTGTTTAATTCCATCGAGTGCTCACGGCACAAATGCCGCAAGCGCGGTAATGGCTGGAATGAAAGTAGTTGTCGTTGAGTGTGATGAACATGGAAATGTAAGTATTGATGATCTAAAGGCCAAAATTACTGAGCACGCATCGCGACTTGCTGCAATTATGGTTACATACCCTTCAACGCATGGTGTTTTTGAATCAGCGATTACACAAATCTGCGGTCTTGTACACGAGGCAGGTGGGCAGGTCTATGTCGATGGAGCTAATCTAAATGCACTCGTCGGTTTGGCTCAGCCAGGAAAATTTGGTGCAGATGTTTCGCACTTAAATCTGCATAAGACGTTCTGCATTCCACACGGTGGCGGGGGACCGGGAGTTGGTCCAGTTATCTCACGTGCCCACTTAGCTCCATTTTTGCCTAACCATCCACTCGATGCATTGGCGGGACCTGCAACAGGTCCAGGTCCAATTAGTGCGGCTCCGTACGGTTCGGCAAGTATTCTGCCGATTTCGTGGGCCTATATTCGCATGATGGGTGGCGCTGGATTAACCCTCGCGACATCAATTGCGATTTTGTCGGCAAACTACATGGCAAGCAAACTCAATCCATACTTTCCAGTCCTTTATACGGGCGAAGCTGGCCGGGTAGCGCATGAGTGCATCTTGGATCTGCGCGAGATTACAAAGATCAGTGGAGTCACCGTCGATGACATTGCAAAACGTCTCATGGATTACGGATTCCATGCACCGACTATGAGTTTTCCTGTTCCTGGCACGTTGATGATTGAACCTACTGAAAGTGAAGATATCTCGGAAATCAATCGATTTATTGATGCCATGATCACAATTCATGGTGAAATCGAGCAGATAATCAAGGCAGATATCGCCGTGGAGGAGTCGCCACTTCGTCATGCGCCACACACCATTGAATCTGTTTTGAGCGCCTCTTGGGAGCGTTTGTATAGTCGAGAGGTTGGAGGAACGCCATCTAATCGTGAGGGTCTCGTACGAGGTGAACTCATAGGAATGCCTGGCAAGTACTGGCCAACGGTAGGCAGAATCGATGGCGCCCACGGGGATAGGAACCTCATTTGTTCATGTGCTCCCATCACCGATTTCGCTTAACTTTACATAATGTAACTTATCGGCGTTATTTAACTCTTTTAAATCGTGCTCTGGTAAGCAGTAATAACCATGCAAAGGCTGCCAATTTCGAGCTCTCACCCAGCCTGTCTCGAGGTGTCTGACTAGAGATTAAACGTGGCGTGGCAAATATATGAGCCGCCTCATGGAGATTTGTTGACTCGATGATGTCACCGTTTGAGTTTATTACAGCAGAAAGCCCTGTAGTAGATACAGAGAGAATATCTCGACCATGCTCAATAGCCCTGATTCTGGAAATGCCGAGCTGCTGTGCGCTCTCTGGCGATGTTCCAAAAGTTGCACTATTAGTCTGGACGACGATGAGATTAGAGTTTTGCGCAGCTGAGTGCATTATCTGATCGTCGATGATCTCAAAGCAGATGACGGGGGCAATTGTCGCCTTTTTAACTGTGAATACTTGTGCAGATACTCCGGGAGTGAAATCTTCAACTGAATCAACTAATGGCGAGATTTTTGATGCCAATATTCTTAATGGAATGTATTCACCAAATGGTGTGAGGTGGGTCTTGACGTACATCGCAACACTTGTTTTCGACCAGAGAATCGATACATTCTTTAACTGTGATTGCTCTCTAATAACCGCCCCAACAATGATGGGATACTCAATCGAATCTAAGGATTTGGCAACATCTTTATTGGTAAATGGATCAACATCGACAGCATTTTCCGGCCATAGTATGAAGTCGACATTTGCGCTTTCTCTAAGGGCTCGATGAGTCTCTTCTAAATGATTTGTAAAGACTTGTTTTGCCCGTGAGTTGAAATCTAAACCGAGTTGTGGAACATCTCCCTGCACCATCAAAACATCAATGTTTCCTGTAACGTTAAGTTGCAAGGGTATAAATATCAAAGCGAGTGGCAGAATCGGTAGAAGTTTTAACTGCGAGTGCAGCAGTGCAAAAACAAAAAGCGAGATGCAAAGAACTAAAGCAGACAGCGCTGTGGCTCCCCCAATAGATGCGATCTCTCGATATGGAGCTTCTGCCTGTGAATATGCAAGACGAAGCCAACCGAAGCCACCAAAAGGTAGTACGTTTCGCAGCTCTTCCATAGCTAGATAAAGGATTGGATAAAAAGAGATGGAGAGTCGCTTTGCAAAACCAAGTGGTACGAACAAGAGCCCTTCACCGATCGCCAAAATAATCCAAGGCGTAGAACCTACATATGTGCTAGTCCAATGCAGGGAAATTGCATTGAAAAGAAAACCAAAAATGAAGGCATTTAAATATGGTTTAGAACTTTTGTGAATCGACTGCATATGAAGAGCTATCGCTATTGGCGCGAGCCACCAAATTGCATATGGGGCAAAGGCTGCGCTCAATAGTCCAGCGCTCAATAATGCGATGAAAAAACTTACCAATCTAAGGCACTGATCAATCGATCTACGCTAGCACCTAGTCCGTAACGCTCCTTGAATTGATATATCTGTGAGAGATCTGCTGGCGCCTTTGGTTTTGCAAGGTCAACTTGTGGAAGCAGAACATTGCGTGCAACCTGTACAACTGTCGGAGCAATTTTAAGGTAATCGGCACCTGCGATAATCTTTTTTGAAAGCGCTGCAGGCAGTGACTCGTGTGATTGATGGGCTCCTGCCAACGCCTCCTCTACTGTGGCAAAATTATTGGCTATGAGCGCTGCTCCCTTTTCACCGATACCTCGAACTCCTGGAAGTCCATCGGAGGGATCGCCGCGAAACATTGCAAATAGCGCATACCTCTCCCCCGGAATCTGATATTTCTTAGCGACATAATCCAAGTCGACTAAATCATGTGCTGATATTCCTTTAGCTAAATAAACGACCTTGATATCTCGTGCATCGTCGACCATCTGAAAAAGATCACGATCCCCAGTAACTATTCGAATAGGTCCCTTCTCTACCTCAGCGTAGGTGGCCATCACATCGTCGGCCTCATAATCATCTACTCCAACGACCGGTATACCAAAAAGATCTAGTAAATCTAAGAGGATTGGTATCTGCGCAGTTAAAGTCTCTGGTTCTTCCTCTTCATCGCCCTCTTCTTCTAAGCGATTTGCTTTGTACTCTGGAAAAAGTTCAACTCTCCAGGATGGTCTCCAATCACCATCTAGGCAGGCAACAATGCGATTTGGTTTATAGACACTGATTAACCGAGCTGTCATGTCGATGTAGCCGCGGATTGCATTTACTGGCGTTCCATCGGGGGCTACCAAGGTGTCAGGCATGCCGTAATAGGCGCGATACCACAGTGATGCGCTATCTATAAGCATTAAAGTCATACTTCCCCCATTAAGTAAGCGACAACTCCACGATCTATTCTCTTCACTGCTTCCTTACATGTGGGCTGAAGTCGTTGACTTGCACCACCTATCTGGTTGAGTAAATCTATAAGCTGTTTTGTGGATCGCACAAAATCACCTACTGACATATCGCTACCTTTAAGAACCGACTGCAGCGAACCACCACTTGCCCATTTATAGGCAATCCAGCAAAACCCAGCGTCAGGTTCGCGTTGTGTTTGCACTCCATACTGCGTCTCAATCTCCTCAAGTTGGGCCCAAATGGCGATCACTTCAGTTAATGCGCTGGAGACTTTAGGGCTAGGCATCTTTGGGGTGGTTTTTTCCGAAGACCTAGTCTCAAATATCATGCATGAGACGATTGACAAAAGTTCAGTCGCATTTAGTTCATCAAAAAGTCCACACCTAATTGACTCAGTGAGGAGTAGATCTGACTCAGCGTATATTTTCGTCAAAATCTTTCCTTGCGCAGTAGGTTTTTCGCCTTCAATATATTGTAGATGATTAAGAACTTGGCAAATCTGGTCGAAAGTCTTTGCAATGACGTTGGTGCGATTTTCTACGCGCACTCTTAGGCCTTCGTTCTCCCTATTGAGACGGCCAGCACGCTCAGTGAATCGGGCGTGATCTTCACGATCGTTACAGCTATGACAACTATGGTTGCGCAAGGACTTACGTAAATCCCCTAAATCACTTTCGAGGTGGGATCGTTGTCGATTATCGAAACTCTTTTTCTGATCTCGTCGGCTAAGTAGCACTTCGACCTCTTTGATTTCGCGTCGAATACTTGCATAGTCAATGAAATCCCCGAGGTGACATACCGCATTACTGAGTAGCTCCTCAATCGCGGTTTCATTCTTTCGAATCTGGCGTGATAATCCAACCACGGCTCGATCTGCCTGAAACTGGGCAAAGGAAGATTCGAGCGAACGACGTGCTCGCTCACGCCCAAATCGCGCTATGAGATTTATCGACATGTTGTATGTGGGTGCAAAAGATGATCGCAAAGGATATGTACGTGTTGATGCTAATCCAGCCGCTGCAGCAGAGTCGACGGTGGGCGACCATTGAATCACTGCGTTACCTTCGATATCGATGCCACGACGACCAGCTCGTCCAGTCAACTGGGTGTACTCCCCCGGAGTGATTGGAACATGGGCTTCACCATTGAACTTAACGAGTTTTTCCAAAACAACTGTACGTGCTGGCATATTTATCCCAAGTGCTAAAGTCTCAGTTGCAAAGACCGCTTTAACAAGTCCTCTTTGAAACAAATCTTCAACTGCGCTCTTAAAACTTGGAAGAAGACCAGCATGGTGCGCTGCAATTCCGCGCTCAAGTGCCGTCAACCAATCATTGAAACCAAGAACTTCTAAATCTTCGGCGGCAATATTTGCGGTGTACTTAAGTGCTGTCGATTTAATCTCAACTCGCTCATCGGGTGATGTCAACCTTATTCCAGCTACTAGACACTGTTTGACCGCTGCATCGCATCCCACTCTTGAAAAAATAAAGGTTATCGCAGGAAGCATATTTTCGCGTTGCAGCTTTTCTACGATGTCAGCTCGAGATAATCTCTCTCTTGGTTCGCTATAGCGCCCGCGTCGATGTCGATCCATAGATGACTTACGCATCGCTTCGCGTTCTCGTTGCAAAATCTGCGGGTTTATCTCACCTGGTCGATCAAAGAGATCCAACATTCGATTTCCAATGAGTACATGTTGATATAGCGGAATTGGTCGAATCTCACTCACTATGAC
>WLOR01000089.1 GCA_009699165.1 Actinomycetota bacterium
AGCGTTAAAAGAGCATCCAGAGCTATTCAAAGAGTACTTTGCGACAGTTATTCCAGTTGGCGATAACAAGTTTGCTGCACTGAATACATCCGTATGGTCCGGTGGATCTTTCATCTATGTCCCAAAGGGAGTGCATGTAGATATTCCTTTGCAGGCATACTTTCGTATTAACACTGAAAATATGGGGCAGTTTGAACGCACTCTAATCATCGCCGATGAAGACTCATACATCCATTATGTAGAAGGCTGTACAGCTCCTATCTATAAATCTGACTCGCTTCACTCGGCAGTCGTTGAGATCATTGTTAAAAAAGGTGCGCGAGTTCGCTATACAACGATCCAGAACTGGTCAAATAACGTTTATAACTTGGTTACAAAGCGTGCAACGTGCGCAGAGGGTGCAACGATGGAATGGGTCGATGGAAACATTGGTTCAAAGGTGACAATGAAGTACCCTGCAATCTTTTTGATGGGTCCACATGCAAAGGGAGAAACTCTCTCATTGGCTTTTGCCGGAGAAGGTCAGCATCAAGACTCTGGAGCAAAAATGGTACATGCGGCTCCGTATACATCCTCTTCAGTTATCT
The DNA here is from genome assembly GCA_009699165.1 of Actinomycetota bacterium. Taxonomy (GTDB): domain Bacteria; phylum Actinomycetota; class Actinomycetes; order Nanopelagicales; family Nanopelagicaceae; genus Planktophila. The sequence continues at coordinate 588 of WLOR01000089.1, forward strand.
CAAAATCTGTAGCACGAAATGGTGGGCGCACTTCATATAGAGGTCTCGTTCAAGTGCAAGAGGGAGCTCATCACTCAAAGAGCACAGTTAAATGTGATGCACTTTTGGTTGACACAATATCTAGGTCAGATACATATCCATATGTGGATATCCGCGAAGACGATGTCTCAATGGGTCACGAAGCAACAGTCTCCAAGATCAGCGATGATCAACTCTTTTATCTCATGTCTCGCGGATTAACAGAGGATGAGGCTATGGCGATGATAGTGCGCGGGTTCATCGAACCAATTGCACGTGAACTACCGATGGAGTACGCCCTCGAGCTCAATCGACTTATTGAACTCCAAATGGAAGGTGCTGTTGGTTAATGTCACTTCTAGCAACTAACTATTTGACACCTACTGGGCGTGAAGAGGCGTGGAGATTTACTCCACTCAAACGATTACGTGGCCTGCACGATGGCACTGCTATTAACGGAGAGCGCTCTTCAATAATTTCTACATCCGAACTTCCTACTGGAGTAACTCTCACACGGGAAAACCTCGAACCCTTGGCAACAAGCGATGATGTGATCATTGAGCGAGTGCGGGGACTATCTAGTCACGTCGCCCATCTTTGCGTCGCTGCTAACTCCGAGATAGCCGAGCCGATTCTGCTTGGTCGAAGCGCTGGCTCAATCGATTCTGCTGAGTTCTCGCGCGTGCGAATCTCACTTGGTCTGCACGCCAAGGCGACCGTGGTTCTTGAAAATACAGGTGACACGATTGTGGCCGAAGATTTAGAGATTTCACTTGCACCCGGTTCAACTCTGACTTTTATCACGCTTCAAGAGTTTGATGCACAAAGCGTATATACCGCACGACACCACGCAGTAGTTGATAAGGATGCTCAATTTAAATCAATCACAGTAACTGTCGGAGGCGATGTTGTTCGAATTCTCCCAACAGTTGAATTTGTAGCTCCGGGCGGATCGGCTGAACTTCTTGGTGTGTACTTTGCGACCGCTGGCCAGTTCTTCGAACACCGTATGCACGTAGATCATGCAGTCCCACACGCAAAGTCGCGAGTGAACTTCAAAGGCGCACTTGCCGGTCGTGATGCACACACTGTCTGGATTGGCGATGTTTTAATCCGTGCAGTCGCAGAAGGCACTGATACATACGAGCTCAATCGAAACTTGCTTCTGACTGATGGCGCGCGTGCTGACTCTGTGCCGAATCTGGAGATTGAAACAGGCGAGATTGTGGGGGCGGGGCATGCAAGCACAACCGGCCGCTTCGATGATGAACAACTTTTTTATCTGATGTCACGTGGAATTTCAATTGAGAACGCACGCAGATTAGTTGTTCGTGGGTTTTTCAATGAGATTATTAGTGAAATTGCTATCGATGAGATTCAGGAACGTTTGATGCAACGAATCGATGGAGAACTTGAAAAGGCAGGTGCTTAAGTGGCCGATTTAGAGTTTGACCAACTTCATGAATCAAAGCCAGTGAAGATTGAGAAGAATGGGAAGTCTATTTGTGTTACCCGCATTGGTAACGAGGTTTTCGCCATTGACGATACCTGTTCTCACTCAGATGCATCTCTTTCTGAAGGTGAAGTTACAAACTTTCGAATTGAATGTTGGTTACACGGTGCAGAGTTTGACCTAAGAACGGGTGAAGCCTTGACACTTCCTGCAAATATCGCACTTCAAACATATCCAGTAACAATTGATTCAAACTCCGTCACGGTAGAGATTTAGAGAGAAGAGAGAAAAATGAGCACATTAGAGATTCGTAATCTGCAGGTATCTGTTCAAACTGATGCGGGGGCCGTTGACATTCTCAAAGGCGTCGATCTGACGATTAACTCGGGAGAGACGCATGCAATTATGGGACCCAATGGATCGGGCAAATCGACTCTGGCCTATTCCATTGCGGGTCACCCTAAGTACACAATCGTTGGTGGAAGCGTGAGCCTAGATGGCGCAGATGTTTTAGAGATGAGTGTTGACGAGCGCGCTAAGGCGGGGCTTTTTCTTGCGATGCAGTATCCAGTCGAAGTTCCAGGGGTATCTGTCTCTAACTTTCTGCGAACAGCTGCGACAGCCCTGAGAGGCGAAGCGCCAAAACTTCGCACGTGGGTTGCAGAAGTAAAAGAGGCTATGGAGGCATTGAATATGGATCCCGCCTTTGCCTCACGAAATGTCAATGAGGGTTTTTCTGGTGGTGAGAAAAAGCGCCATGAGATTATGCAGCTTGAATTATTAAAGCCAAAGATTGCAATTCTCGATGAGACCGATTCAGGGCTAGATGTGGATGCGCTACGAATTGTTTCAGAGGGTGTTAATCGCGCCAAAGAGAGCAATAATCTGGGCGTACTTTTGATTACACACTACACCCGAATTCTAAAATATATTAAGCCTGATTTTGTTCATGTTTTTGCTAATGGACATATTGTCGAAGAGGGCGGTCCAGATTTAGCCGATAAACTTGAGGCAAATGGCTACGCTGATTACGTGAGCAAATAGGCACGCATGCCATTATCCGTCGAAGAGATACGTAAAGATTTTCCAATCTTTGAACGTACTGTTCGCGATGGAAAAAAACTAATCTACTTAGATAGCGGAGCAACAAGCCAGAAACCAAACGCGGTCATAGATGCAGAGAGTGATTTCTATAGATTTCACAACTCCGCAGCTCACCGCGGCGTACATCAGCTTGCCGAAGAGGCCACAGATGCCTATGAAGGTGCACGTGAGACTGTTGCGACATTCCTTGGAGCACCAGGTGGATCTAATGAAATAGTTTTTACGAAGAGTGCCACAGAGGCCCTCAATCTTCTAGCTTATGCAATGGGTAACGCAGCACCTGGATCCAGGTTTGCTTTAGAGCCAGGCGATCGCATCGTTGTAACCGAGATGGAACATCATTCAAATCTGGTTCCTTGGCAACAGTTAGCACAACGAACCGGCGCAGAGCTTGCGTGGTTTGAAGTCACACCTGATGGGCGATTAGATCTATCTGCACTTGATACTGTGATCTCACATGGAACAAAAGTTGTTGCGCTAACACACCAGTCAAATGTGTTAGGAACCATTAATCCATTAGATGAGATTGTGCGTCGTGCCCATGAAGTTGGGGCGGTCGTGATTCTTGATGCATGTCAATCAGCACCACATATGAGAATCAATGTTGAAGAGTTAGGGATTGATTTCTTAGCCTTCTCGGGTCATAAGGCGCTTGGTCCGACAGGAGTGGGAGTTTTATGGGGGCGAATCAATCTCTTGGAAAATCTACCTCCTTTTCTATTCGGCGGTTCAATGATCGAAATGGTAACCATGACTTCGGCTACATGGGCACCTGTACCGCAAAAATTTGAAGCTGGTGTGCCAAATATGGCCCAAGCTGTTGGCCTAGCAGCGGCGCTCGATTATCTAACGAAAATAGGCATGGATAACATTCACGCACATGAGAGCGCCTTAACGGGGTTGCTTCTCGATAAGTTACTGGCGATCGACAAAGTCGCAGTTATTGGGCCCACATCCAATACAGAGCGTGGAAGCGCACTCTCTTTTACGGTCTCAGATATTCATCCCCATGATCTTGGTCAATTTTTGGATAGTCAGGGAATTGCAGTTCGGACTGGAGCTCACTGTGCTTGGCCGTTGGCTAGACGCCTAAATGTCTCTGCAACCACTAGAGCCTCTCTGTATCTCTACAATGATGAACAAGATTGCCAAGCCCTTGCAGATGGCGTCGTTGCGGCTCAGAGATATTTTGGGAGTTTTTAATGCAGTTAGATTCGCTATACCAAGAAGTGATTCTCGATCACTATAAGCATCCGCAACATAAAGGTCTTAGCTCAAACTTCGATGCACAGGTGCACCACGTTAATACAAGTTGTGGAGATGAGATCACTCTCAACATTACTCTCGAAGCAGATATAGTTTCCTCGCTAACCTGGGATGGGCAAGGATGTTCAATTTCGCAAGCAAGCGTTTCTATGATGAGCGATCTCTTATTAGGCAAATCAATCAATGATGCATCAGCAATACTTTCTAGCTTCTGCGAACTCATGGCCAGCAAAGGCACTTCAACTGGTGATGCAGATCTGCTTGAGGATGCAGTGGCTTTTGCCGGAGTCTCAAAGTTTCCAGGCCGAATTAAATGCGCACTCCTTGGCTGGATGGCATTTAAAGATGTAGTAATACAAGCTCAAAGTAAGTAAGACAATTCGCGATAAACAAGGAGAGATATGACTACTAGTGTTGATGATGTAACAGAGGCGATGAAGGACGTTGTCGACCCCGAATTGGGCATCAATGTGGTTGACCTTGGATTGATATACGACGTTATGGTTGATGAGGCCAATATCGCAATCCTCAATATGACCCTGACATCAGCTGCTTGTCCACTTCAGGATGTTATTGAAGATCAGACTCGGCAAGCACTTGCTGGGATGACATCTGATGTGAAGATTAACTGGGTCTGGATGCCACCATGGGGCCCAGATAAAATCTCAGATGATGGTCGTGACCAACTTCGCGCCTTAGGATTTACCGTTTAACGATTAAATCCTTAAGGTTAAGGCATGTCTAATCACGCTGCCTGGATGACCCATCGCTCGATGACTGCAGATCCATCGGTGAAGGCCCAAAAATTAAAGCCAGGTACCGTCAAAAGGATATTTGAATTTGCTCGGCCATATCGAACCAGCATTTTGATATTTCTTGGAACCGTTGTAGTTGACGCGGCACTTGTCGTAACTACGCCACTTCTACTTCTTCGCCTCATCGATGATGGAGTTATTCCAAAAAATGGGACATTGATTACTAAGTTAGCTATTTTGGTTGGGCTGCTAGCTATCGCCGATGCCGCAATGAGTATGTTAGGTCGATACTTTTCATCTCGAATAGGCGAAGGTCTCATTTACGATCTACGCG
>WLOR01000009.1 GCA_009699165.1 Actinomycetota bacterium
ACTACTAATAACGATCAAAGCTCAGAGTCTGAGTTAGCGGCTCTGCGATTACAAGTTCAAGAGCTCATGAGTTCAGTTTTATCGTTAACTCAACGATTAGCAGATTCAGAGACCCAGCTAGCAAAGTATAAAACTCCTGGTAGCTCTTCCTCGGCGGGAACCACTGTGCCGTCAACTGGCTCTGAATTGAAATGTGTTGTTGGTGGAAGTTGCCCAATAGGAAGCACTGGTCCAGGTGGTGGAGTAATTTTCTATGATGCCGGCACTCAGCAGTCATGGGGGCGATATTTAGAGTTTGCACCAGAGGGTTGGTCGGGTAACACTTCAGATCCAACTGCTGCATGGTGCAATATCACGACCGTAAATTTCACAGAAACTATTAAAGATGACATACAAAAAGCGACAGTCGGAAACGAAGTTGGTAAAGGTAAGGCAAATACCAACTTAATGTTGATTGGTTGCAAAACCGGTGCGGCTGTATTGGCGCACACATATTCAGGTGGCAGTAAGAGCGATTGGTTTTTGCCATCACGAGCAGAGCTCAACGAGATGTGTAAATATGCAAGAAGCCAACCAACCGGCAATCCAGTCTCAGACTGCACACCTGATGGAGTCCTGCGTGGGGGATTTGCGAGCAAGAACTACTGGTCTTCTTCTGAAGAGGCCACAAAAACTAACTCCGGTCAGAACTTTGGAGAAGGATTTGTACTAGGCGGCTATAGCAAGGCGGCGCTGTTTTATGTCCGCCCTATAAGAGCTTTCTAGAACGTATACACCTACAAGACTATTTGCGAGTTAGCTTTACGACCGCTGGAGAATCAAGGCTGAGGACTTCAGATATCCAGCTGCTATCTAAGTTTTCGACAAGGTGTGCCACTCCCTTTTCGTGATGCCAGATTTCAAGTTCGGCTAGATAGAGATTATTGATGATTATTGCCCCACCAATATTTAATCTTTCGGGTAGGTATCTCCACAATTTCTTCCAAGTTTCAATTGAGTTTTCATGCAAGTCAATGCAAATAACATCATAACTTTGAGTTGTGTTGACAAGAAAATTCAGGGCTTCATCAATTACGACTTTTACATCGAGATCTTTAAGATTTAGCCCAGCACCTCGATCTTGGTGATCAACGGTTGTAACAGATAAACCCGCATCCGCTAATACCGCCGCCAAGCGGCCACGAGATGTACCAAGTTCAAGTGCAGTTCCGGGCGCATATACTTTTGCATTCTCACGAAAGACATCCAAAAGTGTATTTTTCATTCCCCAACCAGGAATTCCCCACTGACCAGAACCACCAGATAGCCAGCGGTACTTGTTTATCGGAGTTGGATTGACTTCTGAATAGATATCACCGCGATCAACGAGTTCATGAAAATGTTCATTTCGTACTACAAATGAACGTGCAAAATGATAGCCCCACACACGGTCTCGAATATTGCTCTTTCCAAAGTCAAACTCAGTTGCACCAGGAAAGGCAAATGGAAATTCATGAAGAGGGATAGGCAAAGGATCTAAATGCTGCAGGGCTGTAACCATTACCCCTTGTTCACTTCTGTTGATACGACCATTATGAAATCTCTGGAGAGGTTTAGCTTTTAATAAATCAGCAACCTGTTTCATATAGGTAGCTTTTGGTGGCAGAGAGATTAAGCCGGAGTAAAGTTTCAACTGATGATTTATCTGTGATGAGTATTCGCCATAACTTGTTTCATCAGTAGTTTCTTCTTGGCTGACTCTGACTTGGTCCCTTCCGGCTTTCCAATCCTCAAACCAATCCGGGCGTGCAGTAATGACCATATCTCCATCTAAAATCCACTCGGGTGCATTGACGCGAACACGTTCGGGAAACCATTTCCACCAAAATCCAAAGTCCTCCGTTGGGCACCCGGCCTCATGGAGAAGTTGTGCAAGCTCTAGGTTGTCTTTTTCGGTGATTGGCCACCACTCAACGCTTTGGTCGGCCCAGGCAAGGACATCGCGTGCCCGCGCAGGGGAGATTCCTTGAGTGATCAGGCAGTAGTCAACCTCTTCACCAAAGAGGCGAGTTGCCTGTGCAATCGCCGCACGAGTGACTTCGTCATCTAACCCATCACCTTTTATCCAACGTATTACCGGACGATTTCCACGTCGAAATTGATGAATGTGCGAAGTTGCCAAATATCGATCGAGGAATGCAACTCTTTTCGCGCGTTTGTAGTTGCGAATTTTTCTAGCAGTTTCAGTAGCTATCAATCTTCTCTTAATTACTCGCAAGGGGTACTTAATTAATCGCCAAATAAAGACTGCAATAGGCCTAAATTTCTTCCACATTTTCTAAAAAACCTTAGCGGTTTCAAAGTAGCGCTCAATGACATCGCAGATATATGCAACATCTTTTAGGCTCAGTCCTGGATAAATTGGAAGACTCAGAATCTGACTTGCCCATTTTTCGGCGAGTGGATAATCACCCGAAGTCGTCCACGGTCCGGCAACTTGATTAAGGGATTGCTCCCAGTGGATTTTTGTTTCAATATTATGTGTGAGTAGATGCTCTCTAAGGGCTTCTCTGCCTTCACTACGGATTGCGTAAATGTGGTGATACGAATCTCCTTGCAGAGTTATTCCTAGCTGAAAGAGGCGAGAGTTATAGAGTTCACCGATTATTTTTCTCTGTTCAAGCCACAAGGGCAGATGTTTTAATTTAATCCGTAAAATGGCAGCTTGAATCTCATCAATTCGAGAGGTTATCTGTTGGAAATGACGCATCTGATCATCACGTCCACAGATTTCTAACATCGTTTCGGCTAAGGCTGGATCATTTGTTGTAATCGCACCGGCATCTCCCAGAGCACCTAAACTCTTGGTTGGGTAAAAACTCCAAGCTGCAGATGACTTCTCGGGCGGTTTCCAGCCATGGGCATGTGCCGCGTCATAAAGCGGGGCAGTTCTTGCATTAGGCAGTGGCACTCTGCCAAAGAGTAAGACAGGTATGCAGTCTGCGAGATCATCTGCAATTCGACCATCGCCATCTATCTCACAAATCTCAACCTTCGCACCACCAAGTGCTAAACCTATTGCAGTCAGCGGCAAGGTATTTGCTTGTACATGAACTCTCTGCAGTTGCAGAGCACGAGCCGCAATCGTTAACGCATCGGTGCCACTATTACATGCCACTGCGAATTTTTGCCCACAAAACTCTGCCCACTCTTCTTCGAAGGCTTGCGTTTGTGGACCGCGCAAGTAACTCGAACGGCTCATGCAATCAGCAACGGCAGTACTTATGTGCGCAGTTAATGCGTCATTCATGGGTCTTAAATCAAGATATGAGATCACAAGTAGTCTTTTCTATTCGGGCGCCACATCGCTGACATCTGCTGAAAGTAACTCTGTCCTCTTAGCGCTCCACCGCCACAGTAATTAGTGAGCTCGCTAAAGAAAATTCCATCATTGGATACAAGCCAATCTACACGTAAGTAATCCATCTGACCTGCAATCCGTAGCGACATCTCTATGACTCTTTCAATATCACTTTCACTTAAGTTAAGTCCAGAACTTATATTTTGTATTGATAGCGGTGGCACATGTGTGGACTTCTCTGTTAAGACAGTTTTACCAAGCAGCGGAAAGTTCATTTGGTCCCAATAAAAAAGTGAGATTTGTTCATGAACTACATTACAGCTTATGCGTAAAGGCATTCCTGCCCTAAATGCAAGGAAATCCTCAATTATCACGTGGGGCTCATTGCCCCAATACGCCCATTCAGGTCCTCCGCGATTGAGTCCTTGGCCATATGTCTTTTTCAGAAGGCTAGTGAATATCTTTACTGCAATCTCGCGATCAAAGTTGTCGGGATGAACCTCAAGTCGCCTCCATCCAAATCTCTTCCACTTCCTTGGCAGACGATTTTCAATTGGCGCTGAGTCATGAACAATAATTACCCCGCCAGACCCATGGGATGCTTTAATTACAAAATTGCGGGGAAGAATACTCCAGTCGACATTCCCCAAATCTTTAGTCTCATAATATCTGTGGGCTGATTTCACCTCTGGAACGCGAAGACTGACGTATTTTAAAGAAGCGACTTTTTCATTAAGAACTTTAAGAATCGGGCGCCGATCCCACACCATCTTAAAAATAATATTTCTATCAAAATCATCGGATGGCCTAAGAACTACTCTGTAATACAGTGTGATGATATTTCTTAAGACTACTTGTATAGATTTAATAATAATCATTCTTTTGCGCCTCTCCGGCAACTAACTGCTGATAATCCGATCGCTTTGGGCGCCACATGTCGGACATGGCCTTGTAATAGTGCTTGCCCTTTAATACACCTCCACCGCAGTAATTCGTCAACTCATTAAAGAAGAATCCATTGTCGCAAATTAGCCAATCTACGCGCAGAGTGTCCATATCTCCGGAGATTTGAATAGAACAGTCAATCATCTCCTTAAGGCTTTCGGTTGGGATCTGAAGCTCTTTTGAAATTTCGGCAATATCTACCGGAGGGACAATCACGCGAGATGGCAGAGATTCAGCCGCACCCAAACGCGGGTAATGTACTTGAGCCCAAATAATAAGCTTGAGCTCTCCGTGCACGATGTTGAAAACAATACTCACGGGCATTCGTCCGTGTAGTGACAAAAAATCTTCAATAATCACATAATGGTTATTGTGCCAATATGCCCATTCGGGCCCGCCACGATTCAAGCCTTGACCATAGGTTTTGCTCAGTAGTCGTGAAAAAATCTTTATTGCAATCTCACGTTCAAAGTTATCGGGATGAATTTCGTACTTTCTCCAACCAAACTTCTTATAGTTCTTGGGAAGCCTATTTTTTAATGGTGCACCGTCATGGACTAGTAAAACCCCTCCAGAACCATGTGATGCTTTTATGACAAAGTTGCGAGGCAGACTTTCCCAGTCAATCTCGCTTAGATTCTTTGTTTGAAAGTATCGATGGGCAAGAGGTACTTCAGGAGCAACACTTTGTACATACTGTCGAGATGCAACCTTTTCATTTAGTATTTCGAGAATTGGTCGGCGATCCCACACCATTTTATAGAGAAGATTCCTGTCAAAGTCATCTGATGGCCTCACAGTGATTCGATAATATCCAGTAAGGATGTTTCTGAGAATCACTTGAACTGCGTTAAAAAATAGCACCATTAAATCCCGCGAATAAAATCTTTTAGCCAGTAAGGCACATGTGCTCTCAGGGTTTTCAAAGCCTTTGTCACGATCAAATGCAAAGGTACTAGGAGTTTTGCTGGACTTAACCCCCCTTTGCGAGATTTAATAATTGTGAGATCTTTTCGGTCTGCGATAGAGCCAATACTGGCTGCGAAATAACCAATCCAAAGCTTTGTGTATTTGGATTTACGGGGATAGTTCCAAGGTTTTTCGATCCCAGCAAACTGCACAATTGCGACATCATCTAATAGAGTTGAAATTTTAGGCTTCGCTAAGTTATTCGAAAATTGGTTGTACTTTCGCGGTAAGAGCGTGACATTATTTGAGAGAAGATAATTGAGAACATCCTGATCCATAAACCTACTTCGAAGCGCACTCGAGAGAGTTGTGTCTTCTAAAACCTCACGGGCTCTCTTGGCAATACCCAAGGCGCGAAATGAATTGAGAGAAAGTAGCATGACGCCTGAGTTGAAATAGACCTCAGGTAGTTCCTGTAATGGAAAATACGCACGATTTGTGGAGAGCTCTTCTATTGCCGCCACGGGGGTAGAGATTGGAGTATTTAGTAGCGTAGTGAGAGATTTACAAATAACTGTATCTATATCTAAATATAGAACAACTTCTTCATCGGGCAAAAGTTCACCTAAGAAAAGCTTCATTAAAGAGATTGCGGGAACTCTGTTAGATGAAGACTTAAAGTTAGGGAAGAACTTCATTACGTCAATTGTGACTACTGATAAATCCACCTGCAAGTTGCTGGCGATTACGAGAGCACGTGCAAGTAATGGATTATCTGATTCACAATTAGTAACCAAATAGATGCGAGGTTGCGCGCCGCCAAAGAGTTTAATCTGCTGCAAATTTGCAGGGATGTACCTCAGAGTCTTTTCATCTGAAATTAAGACGAAGGCAGCCAAGGGCGCGCTTAATTAGTTGTTTGTGCAGACTCTTGAAGTGCTACAGCTGAGCGACCAAGGAACCAGTGACCAATAAAACCCACTGCCAAAGCCACTGCAACTCCAAGGTTTGAGTATGCCCAAGCGCCTTCTTTTCCACCTAAACCGATTGGCTCTAGCAAGTAGCCCTGCCACGATAACCATGAGGCAAAACCATTTGTGACTAGCCCCCAACCAGCCACAGAGGCTGCCACCATGAGAGTCACTGACGACCAGTTAACTGATCCGTAGCGACCAGTGGAGTCAAAGAGATCTGATTCGTCGTAGCCACGTTTGCGTAAGAAGAGATCTGCAATAAAGATTCCAGCCCATGCAGCGATTGGAACGCCAAGAGTTATGAGGAATCCCTGGAATGGGAAAAAGAAGTTTTCAGCAAACCACACCATGTAAACAGTTCCGAGAATCATGATCACGCCATCGATACCAACAGCCACTGCACGAGGAATTTTTATTCCGAGTGAGATAAGCGCCAGGCCGGATGAGTAGATATCCAAGACTGTTCCACCAACAAGGCCCAAAATAGCTACTACTGCGAACAGGAGCAGATACCACGTTGGCAAGATCGTTGTGAGTGCACCAATTGGGTCTGCAGAGATTGCATCATTTAGTTTTTGATCACTGCCGGCAAGTAAGGCGCCGTAGATAACAAGGATGATTGGAGCAATGGAGGCCCCTAGAACTGTCCAGCCAACGACGCCACGGCTAGAAACGCTTCGAGGCAGGTAACGCGAATAATCGGCACCGGAGTTCACCCAGCCCAAGCCAAAGCCTGTCATGCCGAAGATCAACACTCCAATAAATGCCTGCATGTTTCCTGCAGGGTGGGCAGATACCGCGCTCCAACTAATCTCCTTAAAGGAGAGGAGCATGTATCCAATAGTTAATACTGCAGTAGCAATCGTGATAATTTTTTGTAATCTCATAATGACGTTAAAACCAAGAACTCCTGCACCCATTGTCAGCGATACGACGATGGCAAAGCCAACTAACTTTGCAGTTGTGCCATGTATTCCACCGATTCTTTCGAATAGTGTTGCAGTAGCAAGTGTTGCTAATGAACAGAGAACGGTTTCCCAACCCACGAGTGCAATGTATGAAAGTGCGCCTGGCAACTTATTTCCATTAACGCCAAAGGCCGCACGAGAAAGTGTCATAGTTGGTGCCGACCCATGCTTGCCTGCAAGTGAGACTAGCCCGACAAGTAAAAATGAAAACACGGTTCCTAGAATTGCCGCAAGAGATGCCTGCCAGAAAGAGACGCCAAAGCCCAGAAACCAAGAGCCATAACTAACTCCGAGGACTGAGATATTAGCTGCGCACCATGGCCAGAATAAACTCTTTGGCTCTCCCGTCCGCTCGCCTTCAGCAATGACGTTTATTGCGTTAGTTTCAATATTGAGTCCGCGATTGCTCTGGCCCTGTGAATTCACTGCTAGTACCTCCTGGTAGCTAAGAATGCCGAAAAACTAGTGGCACTTAGGTGAAGATCGTTTGCTTGCATTGTGGGAAAGAATATCTCAAACCAATGAAGACAAAGGCTAATAACCTCATATTTTCATGGGTTTGAGTCCAAGCACTAAGCAGTAATTGGTCTCACAAAGAGCAGGCATTGTGTAAGAATTAACTATGACTCAAAAGCGTGTCCTATCGGGAATCCAACCCACGAGCGACTCATTTCATTTAGGTAACTATTTGGGAGCCGTAAAGCAGTGGGTAGATCTGCAGGACGGGCACGATGCTTTTTACTGCATAGTAGATCTGCATGCATTAACTGGAGATATTGAGCCAGCGTTACTGCGTAAACGGACTTTGGCATCGGCTGCGCAGTTAATTGCACTTGGAATTTCTCCTGAAAAATCTACACTCTTTGTTCAATCTCAGGTCCCTCAACATAATCAACTGGGTTGGTTGATGGAATGCATCGCAGGCTTTGGTGAGGCAAGTCGCATGACGCAGTTTAAAGATAAGTCATCAAAGGCCGGCGCAGATTCAGCGCGCGTAGGTTTATTTACTTATCCCATGTTGCAAGCTGCCGACATTCTTTTATATCAAGCACACTTAGTGCCAGTTGGCGAGGATCAACGTCAGCACATTGAACTCACTCGCGACTTAGCTGGAAGATTTAATACACGCTTTGGTGAGACTTTTAGAGTTCCTGATAATTATATTTTAAAGGCCGCCGCCAAGATTCAAGATTTGCAAGATCCCTCAGCCAAGATGAGTAAGTCATCGAGTTCGGTTGCCGGTGTTTTAGAGATTATGGATACCCCAGAAGCCAATGCAAAAAAGATTAAAGGCGCAACTACGGATGCCGGACGCGAAATTAAGTTTGATGAAAAAGAAAAGCCGGGCATTAGTAATCTTCTGACGATTCATTCAGCGCTATCTGGAACATCTATTGAAAAGTTAGAGGCAGAGTTCGAAGGTAAGGGCTACGGAGATTTCAAAGCTGCTGTTGCAGATGTTGTTGTTGAGTATCTGCGGCCAATTCGAAGCGCTGCTCTTGAACTACTCGATGATGAAAAGAGCCTGATTGACATATTGCATGTGGGGGGAGCCAAGGCTCGTGATGTTGCATCGACCACACTTGAAATGGCTTATAAAAATCTGGGAGTCGTACGGTAAATCACCTCTCAAAACCATGAACTAAGGCTTGAGGGTTTGCATAAACGTTATATGCCTGTCATCTAAAAACCCACTAATTGTTGAGTTTCTCCACCCCTAACTACTAGGCTGACGCTACACATCAACCTTCTATCTGGGTCCTTGGGCCTTTATAGAAGATCCCTTGGAGGAAAATTGAAGAATACATTTCGCGTAGTAGCTGCCCTCGCAGCCGCAACACTTTTAGTGGGAGTTACCGCTATGCCTGCAGCAACAGCTGCAGTTAAGACAAAGGCTTGCTTAGCCCTTGATACTGGTGGCGTAGACGACAAGTCATTTAACGCATCATCATGGGCAGGCGCTGTAAAGGTTAAGAGCTCATCGATCTCTGTTGAGTACTTGCCAGCAGCATCAAGTGCAGATTTCGCTGGAAACATCAAGAAGTTTGTAGACAATAAGTGCACAATCATCATTGGTGTTGGATTTGCTATCAGCGGTGCAATCATTGCATCAGCTAAGGCCAACCCAACTATCAGTTACGCAGTTGTCGATGATGGCGCATACGATTGCAACGCTGATTACTCAGTATGTAATCCAGTTGCCAACGTTAAGGGTCTTACATTTGCAACACAGGAAGCTGCATTCTTGGCTGGTTATGTTGCCGCTGGATACTCAAAGACTGGAATCGTCGCAACTTACGGTGGAGCTCCATACCCAACTGTTACTTGCTTCATGAGCGGTTACAAGCAGGGTGTTGACTATTACAACACTGTTAAGAAGAAGTCAGTAAAGGTACTTGGTTGGGATGGCAAGAACGGTGAATTCATCGGAGACTTCCAGAACACAACTAAGGCACTTGCAACTTCTAAGGCATTCGAGCAAGCTGGCGCAGATGTAATCATGCCTGTTGCTGGTGGCCTTGCTGCTCAGACAGCTCAGAACTCAATGACAAGCAAGAAGTCAGTAACAATCTGGGTTGATACAGATGGTTATGTTTCTGCAAACCAGTTCAAGTCAGTACTTCTAACATCTGTTATGAAGGGTCTCGGAGAGGCTGTCGGTTCAGTAATTACAGACGTCTCAAAGGGTAAGTTCACAAACAAGTCATATGTTGGAACACTTGCTAATAAGGGAACAAAAATAGCTACGTACCATGATCTAGCTAAGAAGGTTCCTTCAAAGATCCAAAATGAAGTTCGCGCAATTGCCGCTGACATCGTTGCAGGAAAGATTAAGGTTTCTGCTTAATCTTCATTGCTTAGTAAAGGGCGAGTGTGTCTTCGGACGCCTCGCCCTTTACCTTTGAAAGATTCTCTACAGAGAGGTAGATTGAAGCCATGTCACTAGAGCTACAGGGAATTACCAAGCGATTTGGTGGGCTAGTAGCAAATGACGCGATTGATTTTGCGGTCGCCGACGGTGAGATTCACGCGATTTTAGGTGAAAATGGTGCTGGTAAATCTACGTTGATGAACATTGTTTATGGGCTGCTCCAGCCTGATGCCGGAACCATTAGCGTCGATGGAAAAGAGTTGACGATCCATAGCCCACTAGATTCTTTAGCTGCGGGTATTGGCATGGTGCATCAGCACTTCATGTTAATACCCGTTTTTACAGTCGCTGAAAATATAGTTCTAGGACATGAAAAGACCGGATTATTTGGAAAATTAGATTTGGCAACTGCCCGCGAAGAGATACTGCGCATTTCACAGGAGTTTAATTTCGATGTAAATCCTGATGCGATAGTTGAAGATTTACCCGTTGGAATCCAACAGCGCGTAGAGATTATTCGAGCACTTATTTATGATGCAAAAGTATTAATTTTGGATGAGCCAACTGCCGTTCTTACCCCGCAAGAGACTGATGAGCTATTGAATAATCTCAAGAAGCTGCGCGAGTCAGGTAGAGCTATCGTCTTTATCAGTCATAAGTTGCGCGAGGTTAAAGCTATCGCTGACAAAATTACAATAATCCGCCGAGGCAAAGTCGTTGGAATGGCCTCACCATCTTCTGAGCAGAGTGAGTTGGCTTCATTGATGGTGGGCCGCGAAGTCGATCTAAAGGTCGACAAAGAGCCAGCAAAAATCGGTCGCGAAGTTCTCAAGGTCTCTCATCTAACTATTCAAGACCATACTGGCCGAACCTTGGTAAATAACATCTCCTTTCACGTAAACGCCGGTGAGGTTTTAGCGATCGCGGGCGTGCAGGGCAATGGTCAAAGCGAAGTCGCAGAGGCCATGCTGGGCCTTCGCGATCACGTAGCGGGATCAGTTCTAGTAGATGAGCAAGAGATAATTGGTAAAAAGGTAGTTGACTGTTTAGAGCTCGGAATTGCATATGTACCTGAGTCTCGCGAACTCGACGGTTTAATCTCTACATTTTCCATCGCTGAAAATTTAATTTTAGACACACATACCAGTGCACCGTATGCAAAGTTCGGTCGATATTTCCCAGATGCTGTAAAGAAAGTTGCCTTAGAGCGTGTTGCAGAGTTTGATATTAGGGCTCAATCAGTTGCAGATTCAGCATCATCTCTTTCAGGTGGAAACAAACAGAAAGTTGTTTTAGCGCGCGAATTATCTCGTCCAGTAAAACTTGTGATCATATCTCAACCAACGCGTGGGTTAGATGTTGGGTCGATTGAATTTGTTCATGAGCGCATAGTGACCGAGCGAAATGATGGCAAGGCGGTTTTATTGTTTAGCACCGAGCTCGATGAGGTGTATGCATTAGCTGATCGAATTGCAATTATGTTTAAGGGCGAGATTATCGCGATCGCTGAACCTACTATTTCTCGTGAAGAGCTAGGGCTATTTATGGCCGGAGTCTCATCGCAAAAGGGAGTAAGCGCATGAATGTGAAGTCAATTGCCAGAAAGGCGATTTTGCCATCGATAGCATTTGCCCTTGCGCTTTTTGTAGGTGGGTTAGTAATTGGATTAACGGATTCTCGCGTACTCTCAAAGATAAGTTCTCCGATTAGCTTTATTAAGATCTTTGCTAGCACAGTTGGCAACGCCTATTTAGCGCTATTTCAAGGCGCAATATTTGATCCAAACTTAGCCGAAGGGCATAGTTTCTTAACGGGATTTTATCCACTGTCACAGACGGTAGTTAACGCAGCGCCTTTAATGTTGTGCGGATTATCGGTGGCAATTGCCTTCAAAGCGGGATTGTTTAATATCGGCGCGCAAGGACAGTTTATTCTCGGTGCAATTGGTGCCTCATATGTTGGCTTCCACTTTAAGTTACCAATCGTTGTGCATATTCTGATCGCAATTTTTGCTGCGATTGTGCTTTCTGCTTTATGGGGTGGCTTTGTTGGATTATTGAAAGCTAAAACTGGTGCACACGAAGTAATCGTCACGATTATGCTCAACTATATTGCTGCGAACTTTTTGCTCTGGCTCCTTGGTACGTCAGCATTTTTAAGGCCAGGGAGGTTAGATCCACTTGCGCCACCGATTGCCGAGTCTGCGCGGCTTTTACGTCTATTTGGTCAAAACTACTCGGTCAACGTAGGTATTTTCATCTCTGTTTTTGTGGCATTTCTTTTCTGGCTCCTTATCAATAGAAGTACATGGGGATTTAAGACGCGTGCCGTTGGCGCAAACTCATCCGCAGCAAAGACGGCTGGAATTTCTGTTCAGAAAATAACAGTCGGGACGATGTTAATTGCAGGCGGACTTTCAGGATTAGCAGGCGCGATTCATGTACTTGGTTTTCAGTACGAATTGACGGCTGATGTTGCAGGCAGTTTTGGCTTTGATGCAATTACAGTTGCACTCTTAGGTCGCGGAGGTCCAGTGGGGGTAGTTCTTGCCTCACTTCTTTTCGCAGGACTACGTGTGGGTGGCTCAACAATGCAGGCAAATGTTCAAGTTCCAGTTGAGATTGTCCTAGTGATTCAAGCATTAGTTGTTTTGTTTATCGCCGCACCTGGATTAATAACTCGCTATCTAAAGATTAAGAACCTTGAGAGTGGTCAGGAAATGGCTTCGAAGGGTTGGAATGGCTAATGAAAAATAAGCAAGTTGTTTCAGCATTAGCGAAAAAGCGCACCCGAAACTTAGTAATTATGGCGGTTTTAAACGTTGTTTCATTCATTCTCTTTGCCTACCTGCCAGGCAAATCACAGAATGTAACTTTTAACTTTGTATTAGGAGATGAGTGGGTCATCATTCACTCCTGGATAATTGGATCCAAATTTGGCGCTTACTGCTTTAGCGGATTAGCTGTAGTTTTCTTAGGTGTTGCATTTCTACGTGCCCGTCAGGGGAAAAAGCTAGGCGCAAGTGCGTTGGCTTACGCTCTGAGCATCTTTATCGCCTTTATGTGCTGGGCGGCAGCTGGCGCAGCAATCTCTGTAACTGGTTTACTCCAAGGCGGACTTTTCTTAGCTATTCCGCTCGTCTTTGGCTCACTTTCAGGTCTGATTTGTGAACGCTCTGGAGTAATTAACATCGCAATAGAAGGTCAGCTATTAGCGGGTGCATTCGCAGCAGGTGTCGTTGGAAGCTTGACACAAAATGCTTGGGCAGGTTTATTGGTAGCACCATTAGCAGGGGCGTTAATCTCACTACTTCTTGCTACATTTGCAATTAAATATGCCGTCGATCAAGTTATTTTAGGCTTTGTTATTAATGTGTTAGTTATCGGCTTAACAAGCTTTGCATCACAACGGGTTTTAACAACCGATTCAGCTACATGGAACTCATCGCCGATTTTTAGCACAATTCAGATTCCTGTACTCTCAAAGATTCCATTGATTGGCCCGATTTTCTTCTCACAGACAATCATCGTGTACATGCTGTATGTGATTGTGGCGGTTATTCAACTCTCACTGTTCAAGTCAAAATGGGGTCTACGCATGCGCGCAGTGGGCGAACTGCCAGTTGCAGCAGAGAGCGTGGGTATCGATGTTAATAAGGTTCGCTTTCGCAATGTGTTGATTGCCGGCCTTGTTGCCGGCCTTGGTGGCGCATTCTTCACCGTTGGATCTTCTGGCGCTTTTAGTCGCCAAATGACAGCGGGAATGGGCTTTATCGCACTTGCTGCACTGATTTTTGGAAAGTGGACTCCACTCGGTGCTGTCGCTGCAGCCTTACTATTTGGCTTTGCCGATCAACTACGGACAGTTCTTTCCATCACTGGAACACCGATTCCAAGTGAGTTCATGGTGATGGTCCCTTATATCGTGACAATAATCGCCGTTTCTGGCTTTGTTGGAAAAGTACGCGCACCCGCAAGCGATGGTATTCCGTACAAGCGCGGGGGATCTCACTAATGGATATCGACTGGGATTTACTTCGTACTAATGCAATCGAAGTTATGAAAAAAGCTTATGTCCCTTATTCCAAGTTTCCTGTAGGTGTAGCCGCGCTCGTTTCAGATGGCCGGATAGTTACTGGTTGCAACGTTGAGAATGCAAGTTATGGTTTAACGTTATGCGCAGAGTGTGGTTTAGTCTCGCAGTTGGCTCAAACTGGCGGTGGACGATTAGTAGCATTTGTTTGCGTTGATATCTCTGGAGATTATTTAATGCCCTGTGGCCGTTGCAGACAGCTCCTGCAAGAACATGGTGGCTCCGGCCTACAGATGATGACTGATGCCGGAGTTAAAACTCTTGGTGATTTGTTGCCTTGGGCATTTGGCCCAGAAGAGATTCGGAAACGCCTTGATTGAGGCTTTTGCAGCGGTAGAGATTATTGCCGCAAAACGCGATTCACTTGTATTAACTGATCCACAGATTGATTGGGTCATTGATGCATATACACGAGGTGTTGTGGCAGATGAGCAGATGTCAGCACTTGCTATGGCCATCTTGCTCAATGGAATGAACTCACATGAGATTTCGCGATGGACTAATGCGATGATCAATAGTGGCGAGCGAATGAGTTGGACGATGCTTGACCGCCCAACAGTCGATAAACACTCAACTGGTGGTGTTGGCGACAAGATAACTCTTCCGTTAGCACCCTTAGTCGCTGCATGCGGTGGCGCTGTCCCACAGTTATCGGGTCGCGGCCTAGGGCACACTGGTGGGACCTTGGATAAGATGGAGTCGATTAAAGGCTGGCGGGCATCGCTTTCAAATGACGAGATGCTAAAAGTCTTACAGGATACCGGTGCGGTCATTTGCGCAGCAGGTGCAGGATTAGCACCAGCCGATAAAAAACTTTATGCACTCCGCGATGTCACTGCTACTGTAGAAGCGATTCCACTTATCGCCTCATCAATTATGAGTAAGAAGATCGCTGAAGGAACGTCAGCATTAGTTCTAGACGTTAAAACTGGCAGCGGGGCATTTATGAGTGATCCCAAAAAAGCTGGCGAGCTTGCACGCGTAATGGTGCAGTTAGGTAAGGATGCTGGTGTCACAACTCGCGCTTTGGTAACGGCAATGGATGTTCCCCTTGGATTGACTGCTGGAAATGCACTCGAAGTTGCAGAGTCCATTGAAGTCTTAGCTGGGGGTGGTCCAGCCGATGTTGTAGAACTGACATTAATTCTTGCACGAGAGATGATTGATGCAGCTGGAATAAAAGGTAAGGATCCAGAGGTTGCGCTCAAGGATGGGTCTGCAATGGATCATTGGCGCAGAATGATTATTGCTCAAGGCGCAGATCCTGATTATGTACTTCCTATTGCACGAGAGTCTCACACAGTAATTGCTCATTCATCCGGAACCATCACAACTATGGATGCGATGAAAGTTGGAGTTAGCGCTTGGAGACTTGGTGCGGGTCGTTCGAAGCAGGGCGAAACTGTACAAGCCGGTGCTGGGATCACTATGCATGCAAAGCCTGGTGATGTTATTAAAGCAGGCGAGGCACTCTTCACTCTTTATACCGATGAATCTGCCCGCTTTGATCGTGCTTTGCAGATTCTTGATGGTGCTGTCACAATCGTCGAAGGGGGAGTTGCTAAACAACTCCCATTAATAATAGAGCGGATTATTTAATGAGTTTGTTATTGAAAACCCCAACCGATAACCAAGTAAACCGCCTCCCAAAAGTACTCCTGCATGATCATTTAGATGGCGGACTTCGCCCTCAAACTATTATCGATATCGCACAGGAGATTGGTTACTCAGCACTTCCCACGCAGGATGTAGATGCCTTAGCTACTTGGTTCCGGGAATCATGTGATTCTGGATCACTTGTTAGATACCTTGAGACTTTTTCGCACACTATCGCTGTAATGCAGCGGCGCCAGGACATTATTCGAATTGCTCACGAGTGCGCACTCGATCTTGCGCGTGATGGCGTTGTCTATGCTGAAGTCCGCGGTGCTCCCGAACTATTCACACAACTAGGTCTATCAATGTCTGAAGTAATTGAAGCCACTCTTGAGGGATATAGATCTGGAGAAGTTGCGGCAAAGAAAGAGGGCTACACAATCCGTGTTGAATCTTTACTCTGCGGAATGCGTCAAAATAAGTTGAGTCAAGAAGTTGCAGAGCTCGCAGTAAAATACCGTGATCAAGGCGTTGTAGGTTTTGACATCGCAGGTCCCGAAGATGGTTTTCCGCCAAGTGATCAGTTAAAGACTTTTGAGTATTTGCGACAAGAGGATGCCCACTTTACGATTCATGCAGGTGAGGCCTATGGCTTGCCATCTATTTGGGAAGCGATTCAGCTGTGTGGCGCCGAACGTTTAGGCCATGGAGTTAGAATCATCGATGACATAGATTTTTCTCAAGGAACTCCTAAGTTAGGAAAGTTAGCATCGTATATTCGAGATCGTCGTATTCCTCTCGAACTATGCCCTACATCAAATCTACAAACAGGTGCAGCCAAAAGTTATAAGGAACATCCCCTAGGAGTCCTTGCCACGCTTCGATTTAGAGTTACTTTAAATACAGACAATCGTTTGATGAGCCAAACATCCATGTCTCATGAGATGAAAGAGTGCGTCAAAGCATTCAACTGGAGTTTTGCTGACCTACAGCGGGTAACGATAAATGCGATGAAGAGTGCATTTATCTCATACCCTGAACGCCTAGTGATAATCGAAGAGATTATTAAGCCTGCTTATGCAGCTATTGCAGCAGAATAGGCGTTTTTAAAGGCCAATTGGGTGCCAGACGGTCTTGTTCTCTAAGAAGGCGAGAATTCGACCGGGATCTGCCGATTTGAAACTATAGATTCGCTTCAGGTTTTCTGCGCCCGCAACTCTAACCTCACCGTGTGTTTTTGGAGCAAGGCCGGATATATCAAGTCCATCGATATCCATATGCGATGCCATCCAGGGTGCAATCTCATCTTTCTTACCAGTCAAGATATTGATAACACCGGCAGGAACATCACTTGTTGCGATGACTTCTGCAAAGCTCATCGCAGATAATGGTGCTTTAGTGCTTGCCAACACTATAACTGTATTGCCTCCAACAATGATAGGTGCGATGGAGTCGATGAGGCCAAGTAATGAAGGCGTTTCTGGCGCGATTGCTGCGATTACACCCATGCTCTCGGGAATCGTGAAATTATAATATGGTCCTGCAACTGGGTTAAGAGCACCAGAGAGTGAAGAGAGTTTATCTGTCCATCCTGCATACCAAACCAATCGATCAACAGACTCCGTGACCTCTTTTTCTGCCTTTATTTTTGTGACTCCAGTGACTGAAGTAATCTCATCTACAAACTGGGCGCGACGACCTTCGAGCATTTCGGCAAGACGATAGAGAATCTGTCCTTTGTTATAGGCCGACGCTTTATTCCATCCCGGCTGCGCCGCACGTGCAGCGACAACGGCATCCTTTAAATCCTTGCGTGATGCTTGACATGGATTAGCGATAAAGACACCTTTTGCACTCTTTATTTCATATGTGCGACCTGATTCAGTCCTAGGGAATGCACCGTTAATAAATAACTTATACGTCTTCTTGACATCGATGCGATTACTCATGGCCAACACCTTTCAGATATGCGCTTAAGCCATGTCGCCCACCTTCGCGACCCCAGCCAGACTCTTTGTAACCACCAAATGGTGATGTGGGATCAAACTTATTAAATGTATTTGCCCAAACAACTCCCGCGCGAAGCTGTTGGCTCGCCCATAGGATTCGTGAGCCTTTTTCACTCCAGATACCCGCAGATAGGCCAAAAGGCGTGTTATTAGCCTTATCTATCGCCTCTTGAGGGGTTCTAAAAGTTAAGACAGAGAGTACAGGGCCAAATATTTCTTCCCGTGCAATTCGATGGGACTGGGTGACTCCGGTAAAGATTGTTGGTGCAAACCAGAAACCTTTCTTAGGAAGTTCGCACGGTGCACTCCAACGCTGCGCACCCTCGGAATCACCTATTGCTGAAAGTTCACGGATTTTAAGAAGCTGCTCCTTGCTATTTATTGCACCCAAATCCGTATTTTTATCTAAAGGATCACCGACGCGAATTTTCGCCATTCGCACTTTGAGCTTATCTAAAACTTCTTCCGCAACGCTCTCTTGAAGAATTAATCGCGATCCTGCGCAGCATACGTGGCCTTGATTAAAGAATATTCCATTGACGATACCTTCGATGGCCTCATCGATTGCTGCATCCTCAAATACAATATTTGCTGCCTTGCCACCAAGCTCTAAAGTTACACTTTTATGTGTCGGAGCAACTGCACGCGCTATTAACTTGCCAACTTCGGTAGATCCTGTAAACGCAATCTTGTCGATACCTGGGTGATTAACTATGAGAGCGCCAGTTGAACCATCACCAGTAACAATGTTGACGACACCAGCTGGGAGCTCGGCTTGCTGACAGACTTCTGCAAAGAGCAAAGCAGTCAGTGAGGTACTTTCAGCTGGTTTTAATACAACTGTGTTACCAGCTGCAAGAGCGGGGGCGACTTTCCACGCCAACATCAAAAGTGGGAAGTTCCATGGAATAATCTGACCTGCAACACCATGTGGCTTAGTCGAGGTTCCAAGACCTGCAAATTCGAGTTTGTCGGCCCATCCGGCATGGTAGAAAAAATGTGCTGCAGCAAGTGGAACATCTACATCACGGGATTCTCGAATTGGCTTACCGTTATCTAAAGTTTCAAGGACGGCAAACTCACGGGCACGTTCTTGCAGAATTCGTGCAATGCGAAACAGGTATTTTCCGCGCTCTTTGCCGGCCATCTTTGACCACGTCGATGTATATGCCTGGCGGGCCGCTTTGACTGCAGCGTCGACCTCAGCCTTTCCAGCCAATGCAATATGGCTCAAAACCTCTTCAGTGGCAGGGTTTATGGTGGGAAAGTGCTTAGCGCCTGTAACGAACTTGCCGCCGATGAAATGGCCGTATTTAGGCTTGATCGAAACAACTGACCGGGATTCAGGGGCTGGTGCGTATTCAAAGCTCACGGTGGTCTCCATTAATCAATCGTTACGTATGCAGGGCTAGCGTAGTAGCCATCATCCATTTTCATGCGTTGCATAAGCAAATCATTTAAAAGGGCACTGGCTCCAATTCGAAATAGTGAGGGGGTCAACCACTCTGGTCCAGCAGTCTCATTGACGAGCACTAACTGCTTTATTGCATCTTTGGTATTTCTAATTCCTCCAGCAGGTTTGACTCCGATTCGAACCTGAGTCATGGCATAAAAATCACGTACAGCTTCGAGCATCACTAAGACCACGGGGGGCGTCGCAGCAGGTGCCACCTTTCCTGTGGAAGTCTTAATGAAATCTGCACCAGCTACCATCGCTAAGAAAGAGGCCTTGCGAACATTGTCATACGTGACAAGTTCGCCGGTTTCAAAGATAACTTTCAAGTGAGCGCGCTTGCCACATAGTTCGCGAATTAATACGATCTCGTTAAAAACATCAATGTACTTGCCGCTTAAGAATGCTCCACGGTCGATGACCATATCGATCTCAGAGGCTCCTGCATCAAGTGCATCTTTTGTATCTTGAATCTTTACCTCTATCGATGCGCGTCCAGATGGGAAAGCAGTAGAAACCGCTGCAACGCCAACATGGCCGCCACCTATTAAATCTAAGTGTTGACGTGCAATGCCGACCATGTCGTTATAGACGCAGACAGCTCCCACGCTTGGAACTGTTGAATCGCTTGGATCTGGTCGAACTGCCTTTGTACAGAGTGCTTGAACTTTTCCTGGCGTGTCAGCGCCTTCTAAAGTAGTTAAGTCCACCATTGATATAGCGGTATCAATTGCCCAACGCTTTGATGTCGTCTTGATACTACGTGTTGCCAACATTGCGGCGCGAGCATCGGCCCCAACTTGATCTACGCCAGAAAGTGTCTTTAAAAACCCCTTCAGAGATGCATCTGAGCCATCGACTAAACCGTAATAACTCACGATAACAACTCCTTCAATGGAGCACGTAAATGATCGAGGACAATTTGTGCGCTAGCAGAATTTTTTTCAATTACCTCAATGTAACACTTCATCTTTGCTTCGGTTCCGCTAGGACGGATGATTATTCGAATCGTTCCATCTAGCCAAATGCGCAGCCCATCGGTTGATGGCAAATCGTCAGTCGGAGTTGATAAATCTTCGATTGAAGTAACACGGTGGCCAGCGATTTGTGCGGGGGGATTGTTGCGTAGGTGGCCCATGATTGTTCCAACTTGCGAAAGTTCGATTAACCGAATTGAGATTTGCTCAGTGGCATGGAAGCCATGTCTAGCCCATATTTCATCGAGTAAATCCAATAACGTCTTACCTTCGCTAGCCAAGTCAGTTGCAATTTGCGCCAGTTTGATCGCTGCAGAGATTCCATC
>WLOR01000090.1 GCA_009699165.1 Actinomycetota bacterium
CCCAATGGCAATCCGCTTAGCTCTCATGTTTGATCATTACCGCAGCGATCGAATGTGGAGCCACGATTTGCTTGTTCGAGCTGAAGTTACTCTTTCAAGATTACGAGAAGCTCTCTCGCGTGAGAGCGTTTTTTCAACGCAAGAGACAATCACTCAGATTCTATTAGCCCTTGCTGATGATCTAAATACACCACTTGTTATCTCACTTCTGGAGAACTGGATAGATCAGACTCTCAATGGCGCTTCCGGGGGAGATAGTGACGAACTCAAAGATTGCCTGGATAGTCTATTAGGACTAAAACTTTAATCGCTTTGTTGCCGACGTAGATATCTTTCAAACTCTTTTGCGATCATTTCACCTGATGCTTCTGGGATCACCTCTGCATCTCTAGAATCTTCGAGTGACTTGATGTAATCCGCAACATCGCTGTCCTCGGCAGCTAAAACATTGACCTCTTTTTCCCAAGTCTGTGCCAAATTCTCTAAATCATCTTGCGGTATCGCAATAGATAGAAAATCCTCAAGTGATTGAATAAGCGCTAAGGATGCCTTGGGTGATGGTGCATTAGATGCATAGTGCGGTACGGGTGCCCAGAGAGAGATTGAATCAATTCCTCGTCTGGTACATCCATCATGGAGTATGCCGAGAATTCCAGTAGGCCCCTCATATAGTGAAAGCTCCACCTCTAAACGTTGTGCAAGGGCTGCACTTGCCGCGCTCACATTGACGCCAATGGGCCGACTGTGTGGAATGTCTGCCAAAAGTGAACCCAGAGTGATTATCGTGCAGACATCTAAATCATCTGCTAAATCAAGAATTTCGTTTGTAAAACTCTTCCACCGCATCGAGGGCTCTACTCCCTTCACAATGACTAGGTCATTATCAAAATCAGGAAGTGATAGTCCAAATACTTGAGTTGATGGCCAAGTTATTATCCGTGTTTGTGTCTCATCGGTATGAACACGCGGGCGACTGAATTGGAAATCATAGAAATCCTCGGGATCAATCTCTGCGATGAGCACCGCTGATCCTGGGTTTTCTTCGTCAGACCAAGCTGAGGTTAGATACTCGAGCGCTCCAGTAGCCGCCTCGCCTGCATCGTTCCAACCCGAGAAGGCCACAATCATGATTGGACTTCGAAGTGCTGGAATCTTGTGAATCTCCATAGCAACAAACCTTACGGTACCCTCCTGCGGGTGAGAAACTTGAGTAAAGATGGATTTTTTCAGGCCGTCTTCTTTGATATGGATGGACTTCTCGTTGATTCCGAGCCACTCTGGTTAGAGTCGGAGACAGAGTTAACGGCGAAATTCGGTTACTCGTGGAGACATGAGGACCAAGTTGCCTGTCTTGGGGGACCGTTATCTCGTGTGGGTGAGTACATGTTCGCGCGTTGCGATAATGCGCAGTCGGCGCAGTACTTTACAAATACCCTCATAGATATCCAGTGTGCCAAGTTGCGCGGCAAGACCCCTCTTATGCCTGGGGCACTCGAACTAGTTAAAGAGCTTCAATCCTTCGGAGTTGCCACTGGGCTCGTCTCTGCTAGCCCCAGGAATATCGTGGATGCGGTTTTGGATAATCTAGGGGGAAACCCCTTTCCATTCTCCATTAGTTCTGATGATGTTGTGCGCACGAAGCCCGAGCCAGATGCCTATCTGTTGGCGGCAAAAAAATGCAATGCGCAGATTTCGAACACACTCATATTTGAGGATTCACTGACCGGGGTTGCCGCGGCCAAAGCAAGTGGTGCGCGATTAATTGCCGTTCCCCATCTAGTAACAGTCGAGGAGTCTGAAAGAGTACGAAGTATTAAATCTCTAGAGATGCTTTCATTTGCAAAACTGAAAGAGCTCTACGCGGATTTCCAAAGTTTAATTTAATGCAACATGCGCAGGGCAAATTGTTTTAAAGAAACACCAGTCGCATAATCGAGTTGGCCTGGGCGGCCAATAATCCTTTTCTATCGCATTAAATATGTCGGAAGCGGTTCGGTGTAAAAACTTTTCAGCTGATTCAAGCTCGCTTAAAGTTGGATTACTTTTCACAAGTTTTCCATCGCCCAAGTAAATAAGTTGGAGTAACCGAGGTAGCACTCCATGAGACTTCCAATAAAGAAGAGCGTAGACACGTAGTTGAAAGAGGGCCTTCTCCTCCCATCCAGGTTTCGGCGCTTTCCCAGTCTTGTAATCAACTATGCGAACCTCGCCCGTTGGAGCGACATCTAATCGATCAACGTAACCATGCAAGTAGACGTTCTCTTCGAAATCATTCTCAAGATGCATTTCTCTATGTGTAGCATCAAAGGTTGCAGGATTTTCTAAAGTAAAATAAGTAGTTAAAAGCGCACTGGCTCGGTCAAGCCACTCTTTTTCATTGGTGACCATCTCGGCTAACTCGGGCTTTGCCTCAACTTGTGCCCTCCATCTCGAAGGCAGAAGTTCAATCGCTGTTTTCGGATTTCTATCCTGCGGATTGTTTTCGAAGAGGTCATGGAGCACTGTATGGACGAGAGTTCCTCGCTCTGCATCAAGGCTTGGGGGTTGAGGAAGTTTGTCGATAGAGCGGTACTTATAGAGCTGTGGGCAGTTGTTGTAGTCGTTGACACTACTTGGCGACAACCTAAGGCGGGAATCAGAACTCACGTGATGCAAGATACTCGTACTTTGGTAAAAGATTTCGCCTAAGATACTCCCGTGTCGGGAAAAGGTTATTTTCAAGCGGGAGACCGCATTCAACTAACCGACCCAAAAGGCAAGCTCTACAGTTTCACGATCACTGCTGGTAAAGAGTGGCACACCCACAAAGGGTGGATTACCCATGACGAACTAATCGGCATGCCCGAAGGTTCAGTTGTAAGCACGACTGCAGGTTTAAAATTCACCGCATTTAAGCCACTACTAGCCGACTATGTATTAACGATGCCACGTGGTGCAACTATCGTGTATCCAAAAGATGCCGCCATGATAATTGGTCTTGCAGATATCTATCCAGGAGCACGTGTGCTTGAAGCTGGAGTAGGAAGTGGCGCTTTAACAATCTCACTTTTGCGCGCAGTTGGAGCTTCTGGCTCAGTCCAATCTGTCGAACGCAGAGCTGATTTTGCAGACAATGCTCGTTCGAATATTGAGAACTATTTCGCAGCTGCTCCAGATAATTGGAAATTAGTCGTCGGGGATCTTCAAGATCAAGAAGTCAGCGATGATTATGACCGAGTTATCTTGGACATGCTCGCACCATGGGAGTGCGTGGATTTGGCGGCACGAGCCCTAAGACCCGGTGGCGTTTTCATGGCTTATGTAGCCACCACGACACAGTTATCTGTAACAGCCGAGGCCATCAAGGCAGATGGAAGATTTACTGAGCCAGAAAGCTCAGAGACAATCGTGCGTGGATGGCATCACGAAGGATTAGCTGTCCGTCCGCAACAGAGAATGATTGGCCATACAGGATTTCTCATTCAATCACGAAGGATGGCGCCAGGAGTAGAGGTTTTGGCACGCCGTCGTAGACCAGCCAAAGGCGCATACGGTGTCTCGGAAGATTGAGCGTCTTATTAATCTCACGATTGCTTTGCTAGCAACGAAGAGATTCTTAACCAAGAATGAAATCTTTAGATCTGTCGAAGGGTACGAAGGCAGCGACGAAGCCAAAGAACGCATGTTTGAGCGAGATAAAGATGACCTTCGCAACTTAGGTGTTGAAATTATTGTTGGCAGCTTTGATCCAGTTTTTGAGGACGAAGCGGGCTATCGTATTAAACCTGAAAATTACAATCTAAACCTTGGAGAGATCTCCGGAAAACAACTAGCCCTTTTATCTTTGGCGGCAGAGGCATGGAGGGGAGCAGCCCTTGATGATGCAGCACATAGCGCACTGAAAAAACTGCAATCTATGGGTATCGATTCAGACCTAGATGCTCTTCCTGTAATTGCACCGCGTTTAAGTTCTTCTCATGGCGACTTCCAATTAATAGCTACTGCAATATCCAAGCGCCGACGGATTTCATTTGCTTACTTGGCACAGACATTAGATAGTAAAGTCAGAGTTATCGAGCCATATGCGATAGCTACGAAGAACTCCCATTGGTATGTTTCTGGTCGCGATATTGAGAAATCACAGATACGAACATTTCGTCTCGACAGAATAGATGGAGAGATTACTTTAGATTCCACCGAGGAAAACTTTGAGATTCCGCGTGATTACGAGATATTCGATTCCTTTGGAGATGATCAATCTGCGGCAATAGCCAACATAAAGATTCGCAAAGGAAAGGCTCATCTTTTGCGAAGCGTCGCTTTGACCATCACTGATGAAGATGATTGGGACCTCATCACGGTAAATTTCTTAGATGCGCGTCAGTTAATCGATTTAGTTCTCTGGCATGGAGAAGATGCGGTGATCACCGGGCCGGATGAATTGCGTCTGCAAATAATCGAAGCACTTACACAAATTCGGGTGTTACATGAGTAAACCGATACAGACCCCGTTGAGCCGTACGGCTAGGTTATTGGACTTGGTTCCTTATCTGTCATCACATCAAGGAATATCCCTTGGAGATCTCGCTTCAACTTTTGAAGTATCCGAAGCTCAGTTGGTTTCGGATTTAACTACTTTATGGATGTGCGGACTTCCTGGGTACACACCGCTAGAGCTAATGGATCTCTCCTTCGATTCGGGGTTTGTGACCATTCACAATGCGGACACTCTTGCACGTCCACGCACCCTCTCTGATGAGGAGACGATAGCGCTGCTACTTGGCCTAGATTTAGTAATCGAATCGCTTCCTTTAGATAGATCTGATTTGAAAGATCAGGCGCTGGAGCTTGTAAGAAAGCTCTCTGAACGTGCATCGCTTTCTGCCCAACTTCGCGCTGTTCCATCAATCGCCGGAACTTTGCGCGCGCAGATTCAAGATGCTGTGCGAAAGAAGAATGCGTTAGAGATTTTGTACCACACATCTTCCACAGACAATGTCTCTACTCGCGTCGTGCTACCAATCGAACTCAAGAGCGAGGGCGGGTTCGAATATTTGATTGGAGTCTGTCAAAGTGCACATGCGATTCGTAACTTCAGACTCGACCGAATCCAATCGGCAAGTTTACTAACTCTGACTCCGCCTAATAATGCACAGCTGAGCTCAGAAGAAGATCTACCTATCTCGTACACCCTGCGAATTATCTCTCATCACAGAGATGCCATGGAGAGATTTGCAATCGACAAGCAGGACTTTAAAAGCGAGGTTACGGTCTCTTCATACTCAGAAGAATGGATTCGCCGCTGCGTTGTATCATCGTCTGGAAGCGTTGAACTTGTTGAACCAGCCAACATAAGGGCCAATATTGCAGCGTCGGCACAAAATATTCTTAGTCTTTACGCGAGAGAGTAGTTTCACCTTTCCAGAGGGCCACGCCCTGAGGTAGCCTTTGCTAACCGTACTTCTTACTCATCCACAAGGGAGTTTGCCCAATGTTTCTGCGCGAACC
>WLOR01000091.1 GCA_009699165.1 Actinomycetota bacterium
ATGGCGGAATATCTGGAGCGTATGTAACACCGCTAGATATCTAGAGTAAAAACTAAATAGTTACTATCGGCGCGGTTGCGACTCGATCAAGAAATTGATCTACTAAGTCGTAGCCGCGCTGATTGCTTTCTCGCTCTAACTCTCTGGTTTGGGCACGCAAGAGTTCGACATCGACACCCTCGGACTCAACTTCAGCACAGCCACCTTCCATTGCAAGCCACAAATCCAAAACCTGCGAATCAATCTCTGGATGAAACTGCATTCCAAAGGTGCGACCATATACATATGCCTGAGCGCACAGTTCATTTCGGGCAATCTCTGTAGCACCTGGTGGAACAGTAAATCTGTCCCAATGGTATTGAAACCATGGCCCTGTAGGAATAAAACTCTCATCTACGCTTTCAATCTCAAACCAACCAAGTTCAGCTCGAGGAGATCTAGCAACAGTGCCACCTAGTACTCGAGACATGAGCTGCCCCCCAAAGCAGATTCCCATTACTGGAATTCCTGCGTTGTGAACTTCGCGCATCTTTTCAACCTCTGGCAACAACCAGTTACCAATTCCTTCATCGTCATAAGCAGCATATGGAGCACCCATCACAACGACTGCATCAAATGAAAGCAAATTCGGCCACTCTGGTGTCACATTTGGAGTTTTGGCATGCTCCTCATCAACAATAATGAATCGTGTTATCTCATATCCCCGACGTTGGAACTGTGCCCAGATAGGACCGCCCGCGCTGACATGGTCATGTTCAATAAAAATCACGCGCTTGTTCATGGCGCTAGATTACTTGATGATTCGTAGCGGTTCTTGCCCCCGGGCGATCATGCGATCGAAATAAACCTCGCGTTTTTCGTTAAAGCGGCTAGCTTCTTCGCCTGTTTTAGTAAGAAATGCAGATAACTCTTCGCGCGCCTTAAGGCCATCGCCAGTTAAGTCAGTGCGTTCAAAGGTTTTCCAAGCACGCAAGACAGGGGCGATAACTTCATCCAGATGCTGTTGCATGTCATAGATTCCTGCCAGTGCAATCTGAACCGCTTTACGGCCAAATCCGGGCATATTCGCCCCAGGCATTCCAAAGTTAGTGACAACATCGGTAATCGCACGCATCGTTGCGTTCGGCTCCATGTCTAAAGCAGCGCCTAAAGTATTGCGATAGAAAAGCATGTGGAGGTTCTCATCAAGTGCAATTCGTTGCATCATGCTTTCAGCGATTGGGTCATCTGAAATCTTGCCCGTATTTCGGTGAGAGATTCTTGTCGCTAGCTCTTGAAAAGATACATAGGCGATCGTGTGCAACATATCGTTTTCATATGGAGTCTGATAGCCAAGAGACATATGCGCCATGCGTAAATCTTCTAGCTCATAAGGATCTACTCCGCGCGTTGCCATTAAATAATCGCGAATAACGATGCTGTGACGAGCCTCTTCAGCCGTCCAGCGTTCGATCCATGTTCCCCATGCCCCATCACGTCCCATAGATAGTGCAATTTCAGTATGGTAACTCGGAAGATTATCTTCAGTTAAAAGATTAAGAACTAATGAGTCTTGGGCAACCGGTGTGAGCCTAGAATCCTTTGCCTCCCATGCATCGCCATTTAAAGGGCCCGCAAAATCGCGTCCCTCAGACCATGGGACATACTCATGTGGGTACCAGTTCTTCTGGACGCCTAAATGTCGCTCAAGTTCGACTGCTACAACAGGTTCGAGATCGCGAATTAATCGTGCTTGAATCGCTGCAGCATCTGAAGTCATAGGCGCAACGCTACGGTACTAAAGGCATTACTCGCGAGTTATAAATTCTTCTCGGCGCGCTTGGTCGCTTCGCTGCTACGCCACTTGGCTATCTCTGCGTGATTTCCACTTAATAAAATCTCTGGGACTGCAATATCGCGCCAAATAGCGGGCTTTGTGAAGTTTGGATACTCAAGATATCCATCCTCATTATGTGATTCTTCACTCAGTGACTCAGGATTACCGATAACTCCTGGAATCAGACGGGTTATCGCCTCGATCATGACAAGAGATGCGACTTCTCCCCCACCTAAAACGTAATCCCCAATCGAAACTTCATGTACCCGAATATTTCGTGATGCATACTGCTCGCTCTCATAATGTTGGCGAACTCGATCGTCGATACCTTCGTATCGACCACATGCAAAGACAAGATGCTGTGCCTTCGCAAAATCTGCAGCCATTTTTTGATTGAACCGCTTACCTGCTGGAGTTAAAATAATTAATTCTGTTGCCTCAAGCATTAGGGGATCAAGTGCTAATCCCCAAATCTCTGGCATCATCACCATTCCTGCACCGCCGCC
Organism: Actinomycetota bacterium; assembly: GCA_009699165.1. Lineage (GTDB taxonomy): Bacteria > Actinomycetota > Actinomycetes > Nanopelagicales > Nanopelagicaceae > Planktophila. Next base: position 2,323 of record WLOR01000091.1, read on the forward strand.
ATATGGAGTGTCGTCAACTGTATGGTGATTATTGTTTGCAAAAACTCGCAAGTCGTGGATTGCGAACTCCACTAAACCAGCATTACTCGCCTTACCCACAAGGGATAGTTGAAGCGGAGCAAAGTAATCTGGAAATATCGTTACGGCCTCAATCTTCATGCTATAACACCGCTCATGTCAGGTGGAATCACGACAAGGCGCTTATTTTTTATATCAACCAAAGGTACAAGCTGACGGACAAATGGAATTAACGCTTCAGCCTCGGCCGTCTTAATCGCAAGTAAATCTTGGCCTGGCAAATTAACGACATCAGTGACTTCGCCATATAACTCACCGGATTCAAGAAAAGCTTGACAGCCGATTAACTGCAAGACGTGATAGTCATCTGAGTCTTCACGCTCTTCATCGATATCAACCTCAGCGTATAAAAGAGTGTTGCGCAGTTTCTCTATCTGATTGCGATCACTAAACCCGGCAAAGCCCAGCAATAAAATCCCATTGTGAACTCGGCCGGAAGTAATAGTTAATACCCCGTGCGCATCACTCTGGAGTTTTTCACCGATGGCAAACCGAGCATCAGGATCATCGGTGCGCACTTCTATGGTCGCCTCACCAAGGATTCCGTGGGCTCTACCAATGCGCCCTACGAGTAATCGCATGGCTTTGTACTTCGTTGCTTAGTTAGGTTCGTCGGTCTCGACAAGGTCAACACGTACTGTGCGACCTGCGAGCGCGCTGACAACAGTGCGCAGCGCCTTCGCGGTGCGACCATTGCGTCCAATAACCTTGCCGATATCTTCAGGATTAACTCGAACTTCTAGAGTTGTTCCACGACGATGTGTCTTTTCACTGACAACAACATCATCAGGATTATCGACGATCCCCTTTACTAAGTGCTCGAGGGCTTCATCCATCATAATTATTCGGCAGCCGCTTCTGTTTCAACGACAACATCTGCTGACGCTTCTGGAGCTGCAACCTCTGCTACTGCTTCTTCAACAATTGCTTCGGACACTACTGGTGTCTCTACTGTTTCTTCTTCAACAGTTGGTTCGGCTGTAACTTCAGAGACTGGGTTTGCCTTTGCAGCAAGACGCTCTTGTGCCTTCTTCTTTAATGTTGTTGCACCCTCTGCAGGCTCATCCATTGCGTTCTTAACTGCCGCCTCGTATGCAACATGCTTGCCAACTTTTGGAGCAGCAACGCGAAGAGTTCCTTCGGTTCCTGGTAGTCCCTTGTGCTTCTGCCAGTCGCCAGTAACTTTCAATAGGGCCTCTACAGCCTCTGAAGGTTGTGCGCCGACTCCAAGCCAGTACAAAGCACGCTCTGAGTTAATCTCGATCAGCGATGGCTCTTGTCCTGGAACATAACGACCAATCTCTTCAATGGAAAGACCGTTACGGGCTTTGCGTGAGTCTGTGACAACGACGCGGAAAAATGGTGTGCGGATTTTACCCATGCGCATTAAACGAATTTTTGTAGCCAAGAAATGTATCTCCTGTTTATGTGTGCCATATCTTTTCGCCACAGCGGGGTGCGTGGTGAAGCGATTCGACTATCGGTTGTATGGATGTTGTTCGGGGGTAGAGGGCCCCTTCAACAGGGTGCTTATTCTGCCATCTAAGCCGCCGATACGCGAAATCGCCTACTGCGACTCCTCTAGCGCCCGCTTTGCTGGATTTCCCGACTTGGACTTCTTCTTAGCAGGAGTCTGCGCAGGCTTTGGTGCCATTGCCGGCAGTCCCATTCCGGCCATTCCTGCAGGTGCGCCGCCATTTCGGACCTGCCTCATCATCTTTTGGGCCGTGCTAAATCGATCAACTAGATTGTTGACCTCTGACACCTTGCGCCCAGATCCAAGGGCGATGCGAGCTCTGCGAGATCCATTTAATACCTTGGGATCGCGCCTCTCGATTGGTGTCATGGATTGAACTATCGCCTTGGTTCGAACTATTTCACCCTCATCGAAGTTCTCTATCTGCTTCTTCATAGCACCAGAGCCTGGCAACATTCCTAGTATTTTCGACATCGAGCCTAACTTAGACATCGCGATGAGCTGGTCTAAGAAATCCTCCAACGTAAAGTCTTCACCACTTGCAAACTTTGCCTCTAGCTTTGCTGACGTATCTCCATCAAATGCCTTTTTGGCTGCCTCCGAAAGCGTTGCAACATCACCCATTCCCAAAATACGAGAGGCCATTCGTTCGGGATAAAAGATGTCAAAGTCGCTGAGCTTTTCGCCAGTCGATGCAAACATGATGGGGCGTTTTGTAATTGCAGCTATCGAAAGCGCTGCGCCGCCACGTGAATCTCCATCGAGTTTTGTCAGAACAACGCCATCAAAGCCGACGCCATGTAAGAATGCTTGCGAGGTACGAACAGCGTCTTGTCCGATCATTGCATCGACAACAAATAAAATCTCATCAGGCGCAATGGCATCACGGATATTTTTTGCCTGTTCCATGAGTTCGGTATCAATACCCAGACGGCCAGCCGTATCGACTATCACCATGTTGTACTGCTTGGCTTTTGCAAACTCCACGCCAGCTTTTGCAACTTTAACGGGATCGCCAACACCATTGCCAACCTCTGGGGCAAAAACTGGAACGTTGATGCTTTCACCAACTACTTGAAGTTGAGTGACGGCATTTGGTCTTTGTAGATCCGAAGCGACTAAGAGGGGTGTATTTCCCTGGTCGGCATAGAACTTAGCTAACTTTCCAGCAAGTGTGGTTTTTCCAGCGCCTTGCAAACCTGCCAGCATGATCACAGTAGGTGGATTCTTTGCAAAGCGAATGCGCCGTGCAGACCCTCCGAGAATTTCAATAAGCGATGCGTTAACAATCTCAAAAACCGCATTGGCTTGATTTGAGCCAGACTGCAATGTTGCAAGAGCTGCGATTGATTTCTCAGAAACTCCGGCTATGAAATCATCTACTACTTCTACTGCAACATCGGATTCGAGTAAGGCCTGCTTAATCTCTAGACAGGTAGCCTCAATATCGCTCTTCGATAGCTTTCCGCGCGTTCGCAGTGCCGAAAATGTCGATGTAAAACGGGCGCTTAATGAGTCAAACATTGTGAGCTAAGACTACTTCAGTGCCAAGCGCAGAGCTGACGTGACCTCTTCTGCCCTCGCCTGGCTCAATGGCCC
>WLOR01000092.1 GCA_009699165.1 Actinomycetota bacterium
GTGTCTGCTCGGCTGGCTTTAGAACGACACAGTTTCCTGCGGCAAGAGCCGGAGCTAGCTTCCATACAGCCATCAAGATTGGGAAGTTCCACGGAATGATCTGGCCGACTACACCTAGAGGTTCATGGAAGTGATATGCAACTGTGTCATTATCTAATTCACCAGCTGAACCCTCTTGCGCGCGGATCGCGGCAGCGAAGTATCTAAAGTGATCGATTGCAAGTGGGATATCAACATAGAGCGCTTCGCGAATTGGCTTTCCGTTTTCCCATGTTTCGGCAACAGCGATTGCCTCGACATTTTCTTGCATACGATCAGCGATTTTGTTTAGAATAATTGCGCGTTCAGTCGCTGATGTTTTTCCCCAAGCTGGAGCGGCAGCATGGGCTGCATCGAGAGCCTTGTCGATATCTTTTGCATTTCCACGGGCAACATCACAGAAAACTTTTCCAGTAACTGGAGTGACGTTTTCAAAGTATTGACCTGAATCAGGCTTTTCGTATCTGCCATTAATCCAATGGTCATACCGTGGTAAATAAGTAACTTTGCTGCCGGGCTGCCCCGGAGCGACGAAATCAGTCATCTCTACTCCAATTTCAACTGCGCAACGGCGCGCAGTGGTTGGATAGAAAGTAGTACCGAAGCACTTCAGTGACAAGGCTAGGTTGAGGCCTAGCCCTCATAACCTACATATTGAAGAGCTAAGCCATCGCCTTTTTAAGGTTCTCATCAATTGAGGCCAAGAACTCTTGAGTTGTTTGCCAAGGCGCATCTTTAGAGATAAGTAGGGCAAGATCCTTTGTCATCTTTCCCTGCTCTACGGTTTCAATACACACTCGCTCGAGTGTGTCACAGAAAGCTGCGAGTTCGGCATTGTTATCTAACTTTGCGCGATGAGCAAGGCCGCGGGTCCAGGCGAAGATAGATGCGATTGGATTCGTCGATGTTGCTTTACCTTTTTGGTGATCACGGTAGTGACGAGTCACTGTTCCGTGAGCGGCTTCGGACTCAACAATCTTTCCATCTGGTGTCATTAATACAGATGTCATTAAACCAAGTGATCCATAGCCTTGTGCAACGGTGTCAGATTGAACATCTCCATCGTAGTTCTTACATGCCCAGACGTATCCGCCTTCCATGCGAAGTGACATTGCAACCATGTCATCGATTAAGCGATGCTCATACCAAATTCCTGCTGCATCGAATGCAGCTTTAAACTCTGCTTGAAATATCTCTTCGAAGATATCTTTAAAGCGGCCGTCATAGGCTTTCAAAATTGTATTCTTAGTCGATAGATACACTGGGTACTTACGATTTAGTCCATAGTTCAGCGATGCACGTGCAAAGTCACGGATTGATTCATCCATGTTGTACATACCCATTGCAACACCTGATGATGGGAAATCAAAAACATTGTATTCAATTGGAGCTGAGCCATCTTCTGGCACAAATGTCATAGTGAGTTTGCCTGCACTTGGCACACGGAAATCCGTTGCCTTGTACTGATCACCAAATGCATGACGACCGATAACAATTGGCTTAGTCCAGTGTGGTACAAGACGTGGGACATTGCTGATAATGATTGGTTCGCGGAAAATCACGCCGCCCAAGATATTTCGAACGGTTCCGTTAGGGGACTTCCACATCTTCTTAAGACCAAACTCTTCAACCCGAGCTTCGTCTGGAGTAATAGTTGCACATTTGATTCCTACGCCATGCTTTTGGATTGCATGAGCCGAGTCGATGGTCACTTGATCATCTGTTGCATCGCGGTTTTCCATGCCAAGGTCGTAGTAATCAAGGTTTACATCTAGGTAAGGAAGTATTAAAGACTCCTTGATGAACTGCCAAATGATGCGAGTCATCTCGTCGCCATCAAGCTCGACAACAGTTCCTTCTACTTTGATCTTAGCCATGTAGTGCGCTCCCTATTTAGAGTGTTTGGACATCTGCTTGTTTTGCACGGACTGCTTCGGCTGCGGCTTTGAGGGCTGAAACCTCTGAATCTGTTAATGCACTTTCAACAACTTTTTTAACTCCACTGCGGCCAATCTCGGCTTCAACGCCAAGGTAGACGCCAGAGATTCCATATTCACCATCGACCCATGCACAGACCGGCATGATGGCGCCTGAATCTTCAATAACCGCTTTAGCCATGCGGGCCGCTGCAGCAGATGGCGCGTAGTAGGCCGAACCAGTCTTGAGTAGAGCAACTACTTCGGCGCCGCCATTGCGTGTGCGATCGACTAGTTCATCAATCTCAGTTTGAGATAAAAGTTCGCTTAATGGCTGCCCATTGACAGTGCAGCGACTTGGTACCGGAACCATAGTGTCACCGTGCGAACCAAGAGTTAGAGTCTTTACTACTCCAACCTTCACCGCTAATTTTTCAGCGACGAAGTTTGTGAAACGCGCAGTGTCTAACATTCCTGCTTGACCCATTACGCGATTCTTTGGAAAACTAGTTGCAATCTGCGCAAGTGATGTCATCTCATCGAGTGGGTTTGAAACCACGATAATGACGGCATTTGGAGAATGCTTGGCGATATTTTCAGCAACTCCACGAACGATTCCTGCATTAACACCAATCAAATCCATGCGGCTCATTCCAGGCTTACGGGGAAGGCCAGCTGTAATAACTACAACATCTGAGTTTGCGGTTGCTTCATATCCAGCACCTTCAGCAGTCGTTGTCGCACCAATTATTTTTGTCTCAAAACCTTCGATAGATCGAGATTGATTCATATCAAGGGCCAAGCCCTCTGGTTTGCCTTCAACGATATCTGTCAGTACTACCGTGTCAAAAACATCATATTCAGCTAAACGAAGCGCTGTTGTTGAACCATAGAAACCTGCACCGACTACTGTGACTTTTGCGCCCATGGCGTACTCCCTTTTCTTATCTGCTGTGGCAATGAGGCAACTCTACCGTCCATGAGGAAGTGCAACTGCCAGAGCAAAAAGGGCGATTGCAATAACAAGTGGAAAATAGAAGTCGAATTTTCGAAGATGGCGTGCTTTGAGTGCTACTCCCGCAGTACCAACTGCGATAAAAAGTGACCCACCTCGCACAATCCCACCTATGCCTAAAGCTACGCCAATTACTATCGAAATGTTGCTCGCAATAGTTAAGAGGCGATTACTTAGCTGCATGCATCGACAACATTCTTAATAAGCATCGCTCGAGTCATTGGCCCAACCCCACCTGGCATTGGCGCGACCCATGATGCAACATCCATAACTCCTGGATCGACATCACCAAGTAGTCCGGCATCGGTCCGTGAAATTCCAACATCAATCACGACTGCGCCAGCTTTGATCATCTCGGCCTTTAGGAAATGTGCTTGACCGATTGCAGCGACAACAATGTCAGCGTTTTTAGTATGCACACCTAAGTCTTTTGTACCGGTGTGAGTTAACGTAACCGTTGCATTTTCTTGCTTGCGAGTAAGCAGTAATCCAAGTGGACGCCCAACTGTTAGACCTCGTCCGATGACTGTGACCTCTGCGCCTTTAGTACTAATTCCATAGTGCGTAAGAAGCTCCACGATTCCATGTGGCGTGCATGGCAAAGGGGCGTCATAGCCTGAGACTAAGCGACCAAGATTCATCGGATGTAGGCCATCGGCATCTTTAGATGGATCAATCGCTTCAAGAACGCGTTGTGTATTAATGCCCTTTGGCAGTGGGAGTTGAACGATGTAGCCAGTGCATTCAGGCGCATTATTGAGATCTCGAATGGCAGCCATGACATCGGCTTCGCTTGCATCATTAGGTAAGTCAACGCGGATTGAATTGATACCGACTTCATGACAGTCGCGGTGCTTTCCGCCAACGTATGAATGCGACCCCGGGTCATCTCCAACCAGCACAGTGCCCAAACCTGGTGTGATTCCCCGAGATTTAAGTTCGGTTACTCGAACTGCTAATTGGGATTTAATTGATGCCGCTAACGCCTTGCCATCTAAAATCTGTGCGCTCATGTGAGCAATACTATTGCAGCCTTATGCGTGAGAGAAATGGCGCGTGCCTGTGAAAAACATCGCAATACCAGCGTTTTGTGCCGCAGCGATAACCTCTTCATCGCGGACACTTCCACCCGGCTGAACAACTGCGCTCACACCTGCATCGATTAATATCTGGAGACCATCTGCAAAGGGGAAGAAAGCATCACTTGCTGCCACTGATCCTTTAACGCGATCTCCAGCACGTGTCACAGCTAAGCGAGCAGAATCGACTCGATTAACTTGACCCATTCCAATTCCTACAGAGGCACTATCGCTACTTAATAGAATCGCATTACTTTTCACAGCTCGAACAGATCTCCAAGCAAATTCCAGCTCTTTTAAAGTTTCTTTGTTGACGGGTTGACCACTTACTTGTTGCCAGTTGATCGGTAAATCACCAGTGGCATTAATTAAATCCATATCTTGCAAAAGCACTCCGCCAGAAACCGGACGCATTTCGATAGACGCAATATCAGTAACATCACAGCGCAAGATTCGAATCGATGGTTTCTTTGAGAGAATCTCAACTGCTCCGGCTTCATAACTTGGTGCAATTACTACTTCGGTGAAGATCTCTGCTAACTGTGTGGCCATTGCGACACTTACTTCGCGATTTGCAGCGACTACTCCCCCAAAAGCCGATACTGGATCACATTCGTGTGCCTTTTTATGAGCAGTTGCAATGTCGGCCGCAGTTGCGATTCCACATGGATTAGCGTGCTTAATAACTGCAACACACGGGTCATCGTGGTCCAGAGCTGCACGCCATGCAGCATCGGCATCGGTATAGTTATTAAAAGACATCTCTTTGCCATGTAGTTGAACAGCGTTGACGATTCCTACTTGCCCACCTGAATAAATTGCAGCTCTTTGATGAGGGTTTTCACCGTAGCGCAAGGTGTCTTCTCGGTGCCAAATCCGACCGAACCAATCCGGAAGCTTTTCTCCACTACCTAACCAGTTGGCAATTGTTAAGTCGTACTCGGCAGTTGTTCTAAAAACATCAAGAGCTAACTGACGTCGCTCATCTGTAGTAAATCCCCCGGCCTCAATTGCTGCAACTAACTGGTCGTACTGAGATGTCTGACAGATAACTGCAACAGAGCCATGGTTTTTGGCTGCCCCGCGCAGCATTGATGGCCCACCAATATCTATCTGTTCAATGCACTCTGCAAAATCGGCCCCTGATGCAATGGTTGCTGCAAATGGATAGAGATTAATAATTACTAAATCAAATGGTTCGATATCTAGTTCTTTAATTGCAGCAAGGTGGTCAGGGTTATTCTGATCGGCCAAGATTCCAGAATGAACACGTGGGTGCAAAGTCTTTACCCGGCCACCCATAATCTCAGGGAAGCCCGTGTATGCACTCACTTCAGTGACAGCGA
>WLOR01000093.1 GCA_009699165.1 Actinomycetota bacterium
AACCGCTACCCAATCAATACCTCGAAGCCACGTAGATGCAACGAATCCAGCAACGTCGGTTATTGCACCGCCGCCTATACCAACAATTAAATCCGTACGAGTAAACCCAGCTGCACCCAGCCAATCCCAGAGTTTGGAGACCGTCTCCAGATTCTTTGCTCCCTCACCATCAGGGACGGCAAAGTAAAATAGCTCTGCATCGCACTCAAATGAGACGGTAGGTTTAAAACGCTCTGTGTGAATTACTGCCACTCGCGATCGACCCTCAACCATGGCTAACAACTGTGTATTCCAATCGCAATCTACATAGATCTCATAGTTTCGTTCGGCTTTAACCTCAATTTTTTTCATCATCGCCACCTTTCACAATCTCATTAACAACCTGTTCGGTGGTTTTAGAATCAACTAGGACGATCGATGTTGCTAGGCTCTCGTAAATCGGCCGTCGAAGTTCGTAAAGGGCTTGCCATTGAGCGCGTGGATTACCTAATAATAACGGCCTATCACGGTTAAATCCGACACGTGGTGCTGCAACAGAAAGTGAGATATCTAGAAATACTATCCGGGCATTGCATTCTTTGATAAGCAGCTGGGCTCTCTCCGCAATAGGTGCGCCTCCGCCAAGTGCCACGATGTAATCTGATTCAATCAAAGACTCTTGCAGAGCTTCGTACTCTAACTCTCTGAACTTTTCTTCACCTTCTTCAACAAAGATATCCGAGATTTTTTTCCCATAGTTTCGCTCAACATATTTATCGGTATCGAGAAACTTCACACCAAGGTGCTTGGCTAGCGCTTTACCGATTGTAGATTTTCCACTACCTGGTGGACCAATAAGAACAACTTGTGGCATTGGTTCACGCTACTTAAAGTTTAAATTATTCATATAGCTCAAGAAATTACGCCGAGTCTCACTCACGCTATCTCCGCCAAATTTTTCTAATACGGCCTCTGCTAGTACTAGCGCGACCATTGCTTCGGCAACAACTCCTGCGGCCGGAACTGCACAGACATCAGAGCGCTGATTGATTGCCTTAGCAGGCAAGCCTGTAGCAACATCGATGGTATCTAAGGCCTTTGGAACTGTTGAGATTGGTTTCATTGCAGCTCGAATTCGCAGAAGTTCACCGTTGGACATTCCGCCTTCAGTGCCACCTGCTCGATCTGTTCTGCGGACGATCTTGCCGTCAGAGGATTTTTCAATCTCATCATGGGCTACTGATCCGCGTCTTGTCGCAGTTTCAAATCCATCGCCCAATTCGACGCCCTTAATTGCCTGAATACCCATAAGCGCTCCAGCTAATCTGGCATCTAGTCGGCGATCCCAATGTACGTGCGAACCCAAACCGGGTGGCATATTAAAAGCTATAACCTCTACAACTCCACCGAGGGTATCGCCATCCGAATGTGCTTTATCGATCTCTTCGATCATCAACGTACTTGATTTCGGATCAGCACATCGAACGGGATCGTCATCAATTCTCTGCATATCCGAAGCGTTAGGTAGAGGTGTATTTGATGGAACTCGTATCGAACCAATTGAAAGCACGTGACTTAAAATGCTTATTCCAACACTCTGTTGGAGAAAACTACGAGCTACCGCACCGAGTGCAACTCGCGATGCGGTCTCTCTTGCACTGGCTCGCTCCAAAATTGCCCGAGCATCATCTAAATCATACTTTTGCATTCCCACGAGATCTGCGTGACCAGGTCGAGGTCGTGTTAACGGAGCATTCCGAGCTAGATTTTCAATCTCTGATTTCGGGATTGGATCTGCCGACATAACTTTTTCCCATTTGGGCCACTCGGAGTTTGCAATCTGTATTGAGATCGGACCGCCTTGGGTCAATCCAAGGCGCACCCCGCCGAGGATGGTGACTTTGTCTGCCTCAAAACTCTGACGTGCTCCCCTGCCAACACCCAATCTTCTGCGTGCTAAATGATGGTCTATATCCGCAGTAGTTATCTCCACACTTGCAGGAATCCCTTCGACTATCGCACTCAGGGCCTGACCATGGGACTCACCAGCTGTTAACCAACGCATAGACGTATTCTGGCAGAGGAAAGCGCTCTCTCGCAGCCAAATAGAGGGTGGTTCCGAAGATTATTGCTGGGGCCATAGCGATTGACCTCGGAAACTTTGCAATGAAGATACAGGTGGTGAGGATTTGCATCGATGCAGTGAGAAAAATACAGGCTAGTAAGAGCATGAACTGTGAGAGTGTAGAAAAATTGAGCCCTAGGGCAAGAACTATAAAGAGCTTTGCATCCCCCATTCCTACTTCTAATAAGAAAACAACTATCACAGCTATTGCAGTGGCCAAGGCGAGAACAGGCCAAGACTGTACTCCGAATATGACTCGCTCTATTCCTGCGCAATCGAAAAGAAGTATCAGATAGATATTTGGTATACGCCGATATCTCAGATCCGAGATTACTATCGGAACGGCGAGAAAAACTAGAGACAGCATTTTCCGATGGTAATGAGTGGCCGTTATAGGCAAACTCACGTGTGGATTACTTCAGAGCTTTAAGAGCCTCTTTGCGCATCAACGCCGACATCTCTTTTCGATCGAATATTAAACCAGTGAAAAGGCCAACCTGATCAATGCCTTGATGAATTAAGAGCTCCAATCCGTCAATACTCTCTGCGCCAGATTTAACCCAAGTAGCTAAGGCCTTTGTTGGCCAAGGTTTATAGAGAACGTCGAAAAAAAGCCCCGTCGGATTGGCAGGGAAGAAATCCACCAATGAGTCAGTTGCACCGGCTGGCGTCGTTGAGACAATTACATCTGCGGATTCAAAATAATTGCAATCACCCCATGAGACAAAATCTAAAGTTGAGCGCTCAACACAGTTGCTCATCATCTCCAATTTCGTCGTAGATCTGGCCATCACGGTGATATGTGATGAAACTCCATCGCAGGCAGCTGCCACGGCTCTTGCAGTTGCGCCGGCTCCTACAATAACTACATGACCGCTTGCATCCTTGCCATGTGCATGCAGCGCCTGTGTAAATCCTGGTACATCCGTCGTCTGCGCAGCCCACTCGTTATCTACTTTATATAGAGTATTCGCACTTCTAATTCTTTTGGCTAGATCTGAGACCTGCGAGGCAAGTTCTAGTACCTCCTCTTTGAGTGGCATAGTGAGAGAGAAACCTGTCCAACTGTCATCACAACTATCCAAAAACCCCTTTAGTTGCCCATCTTTAACCTCTATTGGCGTGTATATCCCTTGTACTCCCAGATGTTTATATGCAACTGAGTGCAATAGCGGGCTCAAGGAGTGCGAGATCGGAGATCCTAAAACAGCGGCTTTGATCACTTGAACGCTCCAGCTTTTCGATTCTTTTCATAAAGATGCTTCCAATTTACAAACTCATCATTTGAGCGTGTAAATCGTGTATCGCCAGGTGCAACAGTTATGAAATATAACCAATCCCCTGCTGCAGGGTTCAAGACCGCATTCATGGCTGCAACCCCTGGACTGCCGATAGGTGATGGTGGCAAACCTACATGCTTGTAAGTATTGAATGCTGATTTAATGAGGGTAGATGTTGTGCTCAGAAAAATCTGTCCACGTGAGCCCTTGATGTAATGAACTGTCGAGTCCATCTGTAATGGCATAGAGATCGATAGTCTATTGAAAATAACTCGTGCCACTTTAGAAAAATCTTTTGCATCACCTTCTGCCTGCACAATTGATGCAACGGTCAACATCTGTAGAGGAGAATATTTGCCCTGGGCACTAAGAATTTTCTTTCCCGTTTCCTCACTTGTAAACCTATCAATCATCGCTTGAACCACCGTGGTCGCATTGGTATCTGCAGTGAAACTGTACTGCGCCGGAAAGAGTAGACCTTCTGATTCAGAAAATCCTTTAGGCAGTACAGCCGCTCTAAATCCCTTGGCAATCTCTGTGTCGCTAAAACCATGCGCCTTCATCATCTGCACGATCTCTTTTTTCCACGCCCCTTCAAAGACTTTAATAAGATTTGGGATCCGTGTCGGATCTAGGAGTTGATCTAAAGCCTGCTGAGCCGAGATTCCAACTGTCAGTCGATGTGCACCTGGAGCTACCCTGTCAGATCTTTTATCGCTCACGGCAACCCGAAAAAATGCAAGAGATGATTTAACAATCTTATTCTCATATAGCAGGCTAGCGACATCTGAGCCCGAAGCCCCTGCAGGCACTTCGATTGTAACCTGCGTGTCACCCGCAACTATTGCGCGAATGGGGAAATCAGGAGCGCTCGAAACATGACTGCGCATCAAGTGCAGAGAAAAAGTCAAACCCAGGATGAAGATTAAAGCCAGAAAAACTCTTCTGTTTCTCACGATTTGCTCTTCTCGATACTCAGAGCGAACTCCAAAATCGACACAGCTGCCATTGCATCTATACGCAGTTTTGCATCTTTAGCATTTACGCCTGATTCGCGTAACGTCCTTGCCGCACTAACGGTCGATAAACGCTCATCAATCTCAACGATTGGTGCGCTGCTTAACTCTTCTAATAGAGCGCGAAAATTCCTAACCTTTTCGACTGCCAATCCAGCGGTGCCATCCATATTTGAAGGCTTTCCGACATAGATAGCGATTGGTTCGTGTTCTGAAAAAATCTGCGCAAGAGCCGCTGAAAGCCTTTTGTCACCAGTGGCTAAAGTGGTGAGTGGCGATGCCAAGATTGCATCAGGGTCCGAGATTGCAACCCCTATTCGTACATCGCCGTAATCAAATGCTATTCGGCGACCTCTCTGCATCAAGGCTTTACCCTAAAAGCGATGAAGTAATTGCTGTCAGCGCTTGGTTCAACTTCGTGATGTCAGTACCGCCACCCTGCGCGAAATCATCTTTACCGCCACCGCCACCGCCCAAAATCGTGGAGCCAATCTTAACAAGGGCTCCTGCTTTAACGCCTTGCGCACGTGCGGCATCACTTGCGGCCACAACTAAAACAGGTTTAGAGTCGTTAACACTTATTAGTGCAACGACGGAATTTACCGATTTTGCGCGGATTTCAAGTGCGATTCTTCGCAAATCATCGCCGGAGATTCCATCACTCAAAACACTCACGGTAGTCGTAATGCCATTTATTACTGTTGCACTCTTAACGATTTCATCGATCTGGGCAAAGGCTGCAGCAGAGCGAACCGCACCAAGCTCTTTTTCAATATCACGGACTTTATTCAAGAGATCTGAAATACGCTCAGGCAACTCCTCTACCTTTGCACCTTTAATAATCGAGGTTAAAGAGTTTAGAAGTATGTGTTCGCGTGCCAAGAACTTATAGGCATCGACTCCGACGAGTGCCTCTACACGTCGAACCCCTGCACCTATCGATGATTCGCTCAGCAATTTTACAACTCCAAGTTGGCCCGA
>WLOR01000094.1 GCA_009699165.1 Actinomycetota bacterium
GATTGAGCAAGTCCAGTGGTGTATGCAGGAAATCCTTGAAGGACGAGCAGAGACAGAGCGCATCAAAGAGTTTTTGGTCGCGCTAAAAACAAAGGGCGAGACATCAGATGAGGTTGGCGCTTTAGTTACTCAGATGTATCAGCACTGTGAAGCAATTGAAATATCGCAACGCGCAGTAGATACCGTCGGGACAGGTGGCGACGGCGCACACACCATTAATATCTCAACGACTGCAGCGATCATTGCAGCGGCAGCGGGTGCAAAAGTTATTAAACATGGAAATCGCGCAGCATCATCTAAGTCGGGTGCCGGAGATTTACTGGAAGCTTTAGGTGTTGCAATAACACTTGATGGAACTGGAGTTGCCAAGACATTTGCCGAGCTCGGTATTGGATTTTGCTTTGCTCCCGTTTTTCATCCTGCGATGCGTTTTGCAGCCCCTGCACGAAAGGAGTTAGGCATCCCAACGGTGTTTAATATTTTGGGTCCTCTTGCAAACCCAGCAAAGCCTCAAGCCGCTGCAATTGGGGTGGCCGATGACCGAATGCATTTAGTCATGGCCCAAGTTCTTGGAGATCGAGGAGTAGATGGCTTTGTTTTTCGAGGCGATGATGGTCTAGATGAAATCACTCTTGCAACAACCACGTCGGTCTTAACTATTGGCAATGGTGAGATTTCCAGTGATTTATTGGACCCAATAGATTTTTCGATAGATAGAGCTCCGATTTCAGCATTGGTAGGGGGAGATGCGCAGGAGAACGCACGCATAACCCGCGCCATCTTTGCTGGAGAACATGGCGCTCCACGCGATGCAGTATTACTCAATGCAGCTGCAGCAATTGCTGCATACGAGGGAGCTATTGATGTGAGTCTGCACGAACGAATTGCATCTGCTTTATTGAAGGCTACTCATGCAGTGGATTCAGGTGCTGCAACTGATCTGCTCTCTCGATGGGCCCTGCTTACTCAGGAAATCTCGGGTTCTTCACCCGTAAAGTAAAAGCTAAAACATCTTCGACGGTGTGAATCCCCAATGAACCGAATCGTTCAAAGACGCCATGGAGTACTTCAACGGTAGCTCGAGCATCATCGAGTGCGCGATGGTTGGGAGTAGTTGCAGTTCGAAAATACTCTGAAAGAGTTGAAAGTTTGCAGTCAATAACATCGTCTTTGGTCAACACAGATCGTGCCAAGCGGACTGTGTCAAAGACCGTATACCTCGGCCACTCGTAACTGTGCTCTGCCGCCGCAGCTTTCAAGAAACTAATATCAAATGGTGCGTTATGGGCAACCAAAATATTTTGCGTTGGAGGTCCTATGAATTCAAAAAATGAAGGGAGCACACTTGCAATCGAGGGGGAGCCCTGAATCATCGCATCGGTTATTCCAGTTAAATCACTTATGTAATCAGGAATTGCTGATCCAGGATTAACTAAGGATTCAAACTCACCGATAATCTCTCCTCGACGAATTTTAACAGCACCGATTTCAGTTATTCCTGCGCCCAGGCGTGCAGATCCACCAGATGTCTCTAAATCCAGTACAACAAAAACAGAGTCAGACAGGCTTCGACCAAAGTCAAGAAGTCCCGGTTGCCAGGCCTCTTCGCTGATGCTTTCTGGATTCATGGGGAAAGAATAATTCAAAGGTGCGACATGGTGCATTGAGTCGAAGTGAGCCAATGTGTACTCTTGTTTGTATGGCCGTTGAAACCGCACCAGCTGGATGGATGCAAGATTGGTCTGCATCTGGCACAGGAAAAAACTCACATATCGGCATACTTCTTGTTCATGGCTTTACTGGAGCGCCTCCATCAATGCGTCCGTGGGCAGAGTTCCTGCATTCAAAGGGATATAGCGTCCGAGTGCCTTTGCTTCCAGGACATGGCACTAAGCCGCATGATCTCAATTTAGTAAAGTGGCAGCAATGGCCCGCGAAAGTACAGAGTGAGTTAGATGAGCTTTTTAAGACATGTGATCAAGTATTTATCTGTGGTCTTTCAATGGGCGGCGGGACAACACTTTTTGTGGCAGCTGATAACAATGATCGACTAAATGGAATAATCTTGGTTAATCCGATGATCCATGTTCCATTTATCTCGGCGCCTGTGGCCTATTTACTCTCGCGTTTTCAAAAGCTTCGTACAAGTGTTGGTAATGATATTAAGCGTCCAGGCATAACCGAGCACGGTTATGACGCTCTTCCTACCCGTGGGATACATCAATTATTGGTCATGTTGAAAATTACCCGCAAAAAACTCAATCAAATAACGATTCCTGTGCAGCTTTTTCACAGCGTGGAAGATCACACGCTTCCGGTATCAAACACAGAGATCATTTTGAAGGGCTTGGCTTCGACCAATAAAACTCGCATAGAGCTCGTGAATAGTTATCACGTAGCAACCCTTGATTATGATCAAGAGTTGATTTTTCAAAACTCCCTTACATTTATTGAGAGTTTAACCAAGCAATAGTGCTGGCACCAGGTTTGTTCATATAGTTTACACATTGAACTCCGTAGCATTTTGTAATGGAATTCAACACGATTATTGAGCCGTTTAAAATTCATTCGGTAGCGCCAATAGCAATGACGACTGAAAATCAACGCAATAGATACATCGAAGATGCCGGTTACAACTTATTCTCCCTGCACTCTGACGATGTTCTTATAGACCTTCTCACCGATTCAGGCACAGGAGCTATGAGCAGAAATCAGTGGGCAGCGATTCAACATGGGGATGAGTCCTACGCTGGTTCACCATCCTGGCTTATCTTTAAAGAGGCCGTCCAGAATCTGTTTCCATTTGAGCATGTGATTCCAACTCACCAAGGGCGAGCGGCAGAAAAAATCTTATTTACCGCAATTGGCGGTGAGGGTAAAGTGATTCCAAGTAATACTCACTTCGACACCACAAGAGCCAACATTGAGTATTCAAAAGCAAGGGCTGTTGATCTAGTTATCGCCGAGGGTCGAGATCCAGCTAATTTGCATCCCTTTAAAGGCAATATGGATTTAGTCGCATTGGAAAAATTTATTAATGAAACAGGTGTAGAAAATATTCCAGTTGTCATGATGACTATCACCAACAACTCTGGTGGAGGTCAACCTGTTTCTTTGGAGAACCTAAGAGGCGTAAGTCAGATTTGTAAACGGTATTCAATTCCATTCTTTCTAGATGCTTGCAGATTTGCAGAAAACGCATGGTTTATTAAAGAGCGAGAAGCAGGTCAATCAAATCGCGATGTAGCAGACATAGTCAGAGAGATCGCGTCTTTAGCCGATGGCATGACAATGAGCGCAAAAAAAGATCCTCTAGGAAATATTGGAGGATGGCTTGCACTCAACGATGAGGAGTTGGCTTCTACCTGTCGCAATCTTTTGATACTTACGGAGGGTTTTCCAACATATGGAGGGTTAGCAGGTCGCGATCTGGAGGCTCTAGCTGTTGGTTTAACTGAGGTTATTTCACATGATTATTTGAAATACCGAATCAGATCGACTGCATATCTAGGAAATGCATTAGCCAAAATTGGGATTCCAGTTGTTCAACCAATTGGCGGACATGCTGTTTATATTGATGCAAAGGCATTCCTGCCGCATATCGCACCTTTGGAGTATCCAGGGCAGTCACTGGCAGTTGAGCTCTATAGAGTCGGCGGGATTAGAGGCTGTGAAATCGGAACCGTGATGTTTGGTCGCCAGCCTGATGGCAGCGAAGTGCCCGCCGCGATGGAGCTAGTTCGCCTAGCTATTCCTCGCAGGACATATACGCAAAGCCATATCGACTATGTCATCGAGGTCTGCGAAGAGGTTGCTCGGCGTGCATCTAGTTTTCGGGGATATGTCATTACCAAGGAGCCAGCGGCGCTTCGTCACTTCACTTCTGAGTTCGCGCCTTTGTAGATTTTTTTAGTAAAATCATGCAATGACTCAACCCTCATCACTTCGTACATTTTTATGGTTCAACAATAATCTTGATGAAGCCCTTGCATTCTATGCCGAGCTCTTTGGTCCGGGTTTAACCGTTCATTCATCGAGTCGACCAGAGCCCGATGGAAAATTAATGACCGCTGAGTTCTCTATCTATGGTCATCAATTAATTGGAATGGGGTGGCCAGGCGGGCCAACCTTTAATCCTTCGATTTCACTGTCAATCGCATGTGATGGACAGGAAGAGACCGATCGCTTGTGGGATGCAATCACCAGAGATGGTCAAGAGGGTCAATGTGGATGGTGCGTTGATGCGTTTGGAGTTAGCTGGCAGGTCAGTCCAATTCAAATGAATGAACACCTAGGCAACACTGACCCTTCCAAATCTGCTTATGCTTGGCAGGCGATGCGAGAGATGAAAAAAATCGTGATTAGAGATCTATATATTTAGTAAGTACTCAACTGCCTGTGCCGCACTCCAGCCTTGCCCAAACTGTTCGACAAGAGCTAGTTCTCCGGTTAAATCCGATCCCAATGTAACAAGTGGTAACTCTTCATAACCGCTGACCCGCACTTGTGGCATTCCAATATTTGCAAGCAACGCATTGCACAAGCATTTCTTGCCCAAAGTTGCACCGGGAACCCCACCTTTGAACTCAAAGGTCTTATCTGGTTCTCCCGCACATCGATAGGCGATCCTGTGATCTGGCTTCTCGACAACGGTTCGAAGATAACCTAGATCGCAAAGTCGTACTCGCTCATGAAAGTTAACCGCATCTGAAATTGTCTCATCGAGATTGGCATACTTAAATGGGAATGATGTTGGGGAGACAAGCGGATCTGTGACAATTTCAAGAGTATGCGCAGAAAGCTTTTCAAGAATCTCTAAACGAAGTTCAGCGGTGATCCCCGAGTCAGTGCACAGTGCAAAGATGGATCCCACCTGAACTCCAGCAGCTCCCTGATCTATGGCCTGCTGAAGTTTTAGTGGAGTGGCATAACCACCGGCTAGCCAAAAAGGCAGACCAATAGCGGCGACCTTAGATATATCCGCCTCGTCTTTTTCTGAAAACTGTGACTGCCCATCGGGGCCTATGGGGGAGCTTCCTCTTGGCGGTGCGTTGTGACCTCCCGCAGAGCTTGCCTCTATAACAAAGCCATCTGGTCGAATCTCCTCATCACGATTTAGATACGCCGCTAATGCATGAGATGAAACAATGGCAAGAAATGTTGGTCTGTTCAAAGGAATTGTTTTATCTCCTTTAATAATGCTGGGATCAAATTTGAGCGAGTATTTCACAGTTGCGTTTTCAACCGTGATCGAAATATTTGTGCTCTTGTGGTCGATGAGATCACGAATAATTCGTGGAACCTCACTTGGAATTCCAGCGCCAATCAAAACATAGTTGACATCAGCC
>WLOR01000095.1 GCA_009699165.1 Actinomycetota bacterium
ACCAGTTGGTTATGCATTTGCAATCATGCACTTACTGACACATGGTTTCTTTAAAGCCGGAATGTTCCTTGGTGCCGGTTCGGTAATGCATGGAATGAACGATGAAGTTAACATGCGTAAATACGGTGCACTCCGAAAGTTCATGCCGATTACGTTTGCAACATTTGGACTTGGTTACTTGGCCATTTTGGGTGTCCCACCATTTGCTGGTTTCTACTCAAAAGATATGATTATTGAAACTGCATTTAACTCAGGTGGCATCAAGGGAATAATCCTTGGAAGCGTCACACTGTTAGGTGCTGGTATCACAGCTTTCTATATGACACGCGTCATGATTCTTACATTCACTGGCAAATCTCGTTGGGATGAAGAAGCCCACCCACATGAATCCCCATGGTTGATGTGGTTGCCGATGGCAATCTTGGCAATCGGTTCGGTTACATCCGGATATTTACTAAGTCATGGAGATGCACTCGTTAACTGGTTATCACCACTGTTTGAAAGCCATGGTGAGCACACCGAACTTCTTTCACCGATTGTTGTCTCAGGACTGGCACTCGCGATGGTGGCGATTGGTGTCGCCATAGCCTTTGTTAAGTACTCAAGGAATGAAGTTGCAGATGTTGCTCCTACCGATGTCTCAATCTTTACATCGATTGCTCGAGCCGATCTCATGCAAGATCGCTTCAACGAGGCTGTCTTTATGCGCACAGGTCAAGCTCTAACCGCAGCACTAGTTAAGACCGATGAAGCGGTCATTGATGGCGCAGTTCGGGGAGTTGGCCAGTTGGCATTGGGCTCAAGTGCATCTCTACGTGGGATTCAGACCGGATTTGTCCGAAGTTATGCAGTATTAATCTTGCTCGGTGCAGTCGCACTGGTTGCAGCTATCTGGGTGGTGGTTCAATAATGATCTCGTTAACACTTTTGATGGCACTTCCAATTGTTGGCTCTCTGGTGCTTGCCGCTATCCCAAAAGCTAATGAAAAGTTAGTCAAGCAGACAGCGTTACTTACAACTTTAATTGTCATGGGTGCGACAATCGCAATGGCGGTTGGGTTTGAGCGCGATAACATCGAACTTCAATACACCGAGAAGTATTCATGGATTCCATCATTTGGAATCAACTACGCCCTTGGTATCGATGGTCTTGCATTAATTTTGATTTTGATGGCAACCATACTCGCACCAGTTGTTGTTCTGGCTGGTTGGAACGAGTCTCATGGCGGACGATGGAGTGTTAAAACATTTTACGTATTAATTCTTGTCTTAGAGACGATGATGATTGGCGTATTTGCCGCGACCGATGTATTCCTCTTCTACGTCATCTTTGAGGCGATGCTTATCCCCGTGTACTTCCTCATCGGGGGATATGGCAGCGGAGAACGTTCTGCCGCGGCAGTCAAGTTTTTGATTTACAGTCTCTTCGGTGGACTTTTGATGTTGGCATCAATCATCGCGCTCTATGTCATGTCAGGTGCCCAAGGTGGTCATACATTTGACCTAGCCGCACTCTCGCAACTTGAGATGAGTTCGACGACACAGAATCTTCTTTTCTTAGGATTCTTTATTGCATTTGCCATCAAGGCACCGCTCTGGCCGCTTCATACATGGTTACCGGATGCTGCCGATTCGGCCACACCAGGCACTTCAGTTCTACTCCTTGGTGTGCTCGATAAAGTTGGAACATTTGGAATGATTCGTTACTGCTTAACGCTATTTCCAGATGCGAGCAAAACTTTTACTCCATTGATTTTGGTGTTAGCGGTAATCTCAATCATCTACGGCGCAATTCTTGCAATCGGACAACGCGATTTAAAACGCCTGATTGCTTTTACGTCGATATCTCACTTTGGCTTTATCACCATGGGAATCTTTGCAATGACCTCTCAAGGCTATAGCGGGGCTGCGTTATACATGTTTAACCACGGCTTTTCGACTGCCGCTTTATTCCTTGTCGGCGGCTGGATGATTTCTCGACGGGGATCTTCGACCATCGCTGACTTCGGTGGTTTGCAGCGCGTAACACCGATCATGGCCTGGACCTTCTTCATAGCTGGAATGTCATCTCTGGCCCTTCCTGGTCTTTCAAGTTTCGTCAGTGAGTTCTTGGTACTCGTTGGAACATTCACCCGATACCCAGTTCATGCAGTGATAGCGACATTCGGAATCGTCTTAGCTGCGCTCTATATTTTAATTCCAGTACAAAAAGCTCTTCATGGTCCAACTACACCTGGCAATGAAAGTTTGAGTGATTTAAACCTTCGCGAGAAGATTGCGATTGCTCCTGTTATTGCAATAATCGTTGCATTGGGCTTCTACCCATCACCTGTTCTAAAGGTTATAAATCCTGCCGCTACACATGTCATTGCTCAACTGGGCTTTAGTGACCCTGTTCCAACGAACGGAAGCAAATAATGGTATTCACACCGCCAGTACTTAACTACACACTTCTCTCACCTATCCTGATACTCCTTGGTGGAGCTTTAATAGGTGTACTAGTAGAGGCATTCGTTTCAAAGGCGCTACGTCCAATAACTCAGTTAAGTATCACTATCGGAACATTGCTTTTATCTCTGGTCCAAGTATGGAAGATACGTAACGAACAATCTCTGACGGCTGCAGCTGGTTCTGTCGTGATTGATGGTCCAGCCGTACTGCTTCAAGCTTCAATTCTGATCATTGCGATAATCTCCGTGTTTGTTATTGCAGACACCGATCACTTCACCGCATTAGCGGCCTCACTTCCTGGATCCGATGAAGAGCGTCACGCCGTTCAAACGGGCAATCAAGTAACCGAGGTTTACCCGCTCACTCTCTTTGCAATCGCCGGCATGATGTTGTTCCCAATTTCTAGCGATTTGATTACTTTATTTGTAGCCCTTGAAATGCTTTCACTGCCACTTTATTTGATGGCCGGACTTTCACGTCGACGCAGGTTGGCATCCCAAGAAGCTGCACTTAAGTATTTCTTATTAGGTGCATTTTCTTCGGCTTTTTTCCTCTTCGGAATGGCCTATTTATATGGTTATTCAGCCTCTGTCACCTTCGCTGGAATCCGCGAGTCAGTAGTCGGCGGAAGTGGCAATGATGTTCTACTCCTTATTGGAATGGGATTTATCTCTATTGGTTTGCTATTTAAAGTCGGTGCAGTGCCATTCCATGCTTGGTCTCCAGATGTCTATCAAGGTGCACCAACTCCAGTAACAGGTTTCATGGCAGCAGCGACAAAAGTTGCAGCTTTCGGCGCCATGCTGCGCATCTACTACACCGTCTTTGCAAATGCTCAATGGTCATGGACTCCACTGCTTTCAGTAATTGCAATCATCACGATGCTCTTTGGTTCACTTGTTGCCATTGCTCAAAGGGATGTTAAGCGCATGCTGGCATACTCATCAATCGCCCATGCGGGATTCTTGCTCGTAGGTGTTATCGCATTGAATAAAGCTGGACTCGATGCATCGATCTTTTATCTATTTGCCTATGGAGTTGCAACCGTTGGCGCATTCGCGATTGTGACTTTGGTTCGCGATGCAGGGGGAGAAGTTACCGATTTGAATCGCTGGAAAGGCCTTGGAAAGCGCTCTCCTTGGATAGCCTCAACATTTGCGGGCTTTTTATTGGCCTTCGCCGGAATTCCACTCACTAGCGGATTTATTGGAAAGTTTTCAATCTTCTCGGCTGCATATGAGAGCGGTGCTAAAGGTGTTGTAATCGCTGGTGTACTTTCTAGCGCAATTGCCGCTTTCTTCTACATCCGTGTAATTGTTTTGATGTTCTTCACAGATCCAGTCCAAGATGGCACAAGCGTTGAACTGCCTTCAGTGCTAACGCGTCTGACGATTATCTTTTCAATTGTGGTGACAATCGCGTTAGGTGTATACCCTGCCCCACTTCTTGACTTCATTACACACCTCGCGACGTTTATTCGCTAATGTCATCTTTTGGCATCCCCAACGTTGCGCCAGAGCTTGAGGCGACGTTAGTTGCCCAAATGGCACAGGTCGAAGCACTTCTCTTTAGCCACACAAAGAGTGACTACCCCTTTGTCGATGAGACTGCACATCACTTAGTTGCAGCCGGTGGCAAGCGTTTGCGGCCCCTATTAACCCTATTAACGGCTCAGTTTGGGGACCCAACAGGCCAAGGTGTTATCGCCGCGGCTGTTGCCTGCGAAATCACCCATCTAGCAACTTTGTACCATGACGATGTTATGGATGAAGCACCGCTTCGGCGTGGAGTAGAAAGTGCCAATGTCCGTTGGGGAAACACCATCGCGATTTTGACTGGGGATTTTCTCTTTGCAAAGTCATCGGATTTATTGGCCGATCTCGGCGCTGAAGCTGTGCGATTGCAAGCCCGAACTTTTGAGCGTTTAGTCATCGGACAGATTATGGAGACTCAGGGCCCTAACCCTGGTCAAGATCGGCTTGAGCATTATTTGAAAGTTGTCGCAGATAAGACTGGATCATTAATCGCTGCTAGTGCCCGCTATGGAGGAATGGTTTCGGGTGCACCTGCCGATATCACCGATACCGTCACGGTCTTTGGAGAGAAAATCGGTGTTGCATTTCAGTTAGCTGATGATGTTATCGATATTGCAAGTGAATCAAATCAATCAGGTAAGACGCCGGGAACTGATTTGCGTGAAGGTGTTCCAACTTTGGTGACATTAAACGTTATGAAATCGACAGACCCTACAGATCGCGAATTACAACACTTATTATCGGCTCCAATTGAAGATGAAGCTACAGTGCAAGAAGTACTAACCGCACTTCGTAACCACAAGGCTCTTGATGAATCGCGAGAGCAGCTGCATCAAGTCGCCAAAGAGGCTCGTCTTGCACTTGGCCCGCTTCCTATCTGTGATGCAACTGGTGCATTGATGTCGCTATGCGACGCGGTTATTGACCGCTCTGCTTGATCTCACCAAGTCAAGAGCTAACGTAGTTAATGCAATCCAGATTATAAAGAAACCAACCCAACGCGCAGTAGGCATATCTTCGTGACGCACCCATACCCCGATTGAAAACTGAATCGTTGGAGTTATGTACTGCAATAAACCAATCACAGTGAGTGGCAGTCGTGTTGTTGAGCCATTAAAAAGGAGCAGTGGAATTGCAGTTATTGCACCAGCACTCACAAGCAAGATCGTAATCCCTACTCCGTGACCAAACTGTCCAGTGCTTTTATTACCTATATAGAGCAGATATAACAGGTAAGGCAGGCTTGCAATAAGGGTTTCAATCGCCAAGCCC
>WLOR01000096.1 GCA_009699165.1 Actinomycetota bacterium
CAGGTAGTAGTTGTGGTTTCGGCAATGGGCGATACAACAGATGAGCTCATTGATCTGGCAAAACAAATTACGCCGATTCCATCTGGCCGCGAACTAGATATGTTGTTGACGGCTGGCGAGCGAATTTCGATGGCCTTATTAGCGATGGCGATTACAAACCTGGGACACGAAGCTCGCTCATTTACTGGAAGCCAAGCTGGTGTGATTACAACGTCGACGCATGGGCGTGCTCGCATTATTGATGTGACTCCTGGTCGGATTCAAGAGGCGTTAAAAGAAGGTGCAATCGCAATCGTTGCAGGCTTTCAAGGAATTTCACAAGATACGAAAGATGTAACAACCCTAGGCCGTGGCGGAAGTGACACAACGGCTGTCGCGCTCGCAGCAGCACTCGATGCCGATGTCTGTGAGATTTATACAGACGTCGACGGAGTATTTAGCGCAGATCCACGCGTTGTACCGAATGCCCGCAAGTTAAAGACCGTTACATACGAAGAGATGCTTGAGCTTGCAGCAAGCGGCGCAAAAGTTTTGCATTTGCGTTGTGTCGAGTACGCACGACGTTATGACTTACCGATTCACGTACGTTCATCTTTTTCTACCAACGAGGGAACTTGGGTGGTTAAAGATCATCCAGAAGGAGCAGCTATGGAACAAGCAATCATCTCAGGAATCGCCCACGATAAGAGTGAAGCGAAAATAACTATCGTCGGTGTTCCTGATCGCACAGGCGTTGCTGCGCGAATATTTCAAGCTATCGCAGATTCAGATATTAACATTGACATGATTGTTCAAAACGTATCGGCTGCCGCAACTGGTTTAACAGATATTTCTTTCACGCTACCAAAGGCAGAAGGCGCAGATGCAACTGGAATCCTACAGAAGTTACAGGGTGAAGTTGGTTTTGCATCGATTCAATACGATGATCAAATTGGAAAACTATCTTTAGTTGGCGCTGGCATGCGCTCGCACCCGGGTGTTACTGCAACTTTCTTTGGTGCTCTTTCTGATGCAGGCGTAAACATTGAAATGATTTCAACCTCAGAAATTCGCATCTCCATCATCTGCCGTGAATCAGATTTGGAACGTGGTGTAAAGGCGGCCCACACTGCTTTTGAACTAGATGCCGATCACAATGAAGCTGTCGTATATGGAGGAACAGGCCGATGAGTAAACCATCGCTAGCAGTTGTTGGAGCTACCGGGGCGGTAGGCACCGTCATGCTCGGAATCCTGTCGGAACGTCCAGATGTTTGGGGAGAAATCCGCTTAATCGCATCGGCACGAAGTGCGGGCAAGAAATTAATGTGCCGCGGTGAAGAGTTAACCGTTGTTGCACTCACACCTGAAAGTTTTGATGGAATCGATGTTGCGATGTTTGACGTACCTGATGAGATTTCAGCAGAGTGGGCTCCAATCGCTGCATCTCGTGGCGCAGTTGTCGTTGATAACTCAGGTGCATTCCGCATGGACGTTGATGTTCCATTAGTTGTCCCTGAAGTTAATCCGCAGGAAGTCAAAAACCGCCCACGTGGAATTATCTCAAACCCAAACTGCACAACTCTTTCTATGATTGTTGCATTGGGAGCACTACATCGAGACTACGAACTAAAGGAACTCGTAGTCTCTTCTTACCAAGCAGCATCAGGTGCAGGTCAAGCAGGTCTTGACACTTTGCGCGAACAAATTAGCTTAGTTGCCGGTACATCTGCCGGGGATAGCGCCGGAGATCTCCGCGCAATAATTAAGGATAACGGTCCATTCCCAGCGCCACTTGCGCTCAATGTTGTGCCATGGGCAGGTTCATTAAAAGCCGATGGTTATTCATCCGAAGAGTTAAAGGTCCGTAACGAGTCACGCAAGATTTTAGGTTTACCAAATCTAAAGGTTTCAGCAACTTGTGTTCGTGTGCCTGTTCTTACAACTCACTCATTAACAGTTCATGCAGTTTTTGCTAACGAGCCATCACGAAAAGGGGCGCAGGATATTTTGCAGAGCGCTGCCGGCGTGAAGCTAGTCGATGATCCCGAGAACTATAAGTTCCCAACTCCAGCCGATGTTGTCGGTACAGATCCAACATGGGTGGGACGTGTCCGCAAGAGCCTTGATGATCCGATGGCGCTAGATATGTTTGTCTGCGGAGATAATCTGCGGAAAGGCGCTGCGTTAAATACTGCTCAGATTGCTGAACTTCTCGCGATAGAGTTCACGTCATGAGCATTAAAGAACAGTTGCGACTAGACCTGACTGAGGCGATTAGAGGTCGAGATGAGCTGACCTCGGGAACTATTCGAATGGTGCTTAGCGCCATCACTAATGAAGAGGTATCCGGTAAAGAGGCCCGAGTTTTGAGCGATGATGAAGTGATCACCGTTCTTTCACGTGAGGCCAAAAAGCGCCGTGAAGCATCAGAGGCCTTTGAAACCGCTGGCCGCGCTGACAAAGCTGCACTTGAAAAGGCTGAAGGCCAAGTTATTGCCAAGTACTTGCCGGCACAGTTAAGTGTTGAGGATATTAAGAAGATGATTGCCGATGCGATTACATCTACTGGCGCTGCCGGACCTGCCGATATGGGCAAAGTCATGGGGGCTGTTAAACCATTAATCGCAGGTAAAGCCGATGGCTCAGTTGTATCCACCTTAGTGAAAGAAGCGTTAAATAAATGAAGTTTGAATATGCAACTGTGCCACTTCTCTCTCATGCAACCAAGCAGATTCTTGATACTTGGGGCTCAGATGGTTGGGAGCTTGTGCAAGTTATTCCAGCGCCAGGTACTGGCGAACAATTAGTTGCTTACATGAAGAGAGAGATCAAATGAACCCAGTAGATGTGCGTGCAAAACTAGCTGAGCTAGGTTTAGAACTTCCAGTAGCTGCCAAACCAGTGGCCGCATATGTCCCTGCGATTCGGACAGCAAACATCGTTTTCACTGCCGGGCAACTCCCGCTTGTTAATGGTGAGATGGCAGGAACTGGCAAAGTTGATGGAGAGATCTCGCCAGAGCGTGCCAAAGAGCTTGCACAAATCTGCGCACTTAACGCACTTGCTGCTGTAGAGACCGTTGCCGATGTAAATAAGATTACAAAGATCGTCCGTGTAGTTGGCTATGTCAACGGTGTGCCTGGATATATCAACGCGCCAGCAGTCGTAAATGGTGCAAGCGAGCTATTTCTAGCAATCTGGGGCGATGGCGCAAAGCATGCACGAAGTGCAGTTGGAATTGCAGAGTTACCTTTGAATTCACCAGTTGAAATCGAACTAACCGTCGAAATTACAGATTAATTCTCTGCTCAATTAAGTAAAAGTAAAGCCAAGTCTCTTGGCGGTTATTTCAAAGAGATCATCGGCCTCTGATTTACTCAGAAGTGGCACTAAGCCCTGCTCGTGAGCGGCCTTGTATACCAATGTCTCTTTCTCTTGGATCGCATTTAATGTGGCAACGGTATCTTTATTCAAAATCTGCGGAATAAACTCCTTTTGACTTTCATAAACATTTTCGCGAGGAAGTTCAGTGACATTACTGCCAGAAACCCCAGAAATAGCCCTCAAAATCGCGGGTCCATCATGAGCCCATGCTGCGTGTGTGATTCTGCCTAGGCTTCCATTTAGTGCAGTTTCTAATGCTGGCTCGTTCAATCCATTGACGTAGTCTTTAAACTCCTTTGAGTTCATCGAACCTGGTCCAAAACTCTTCGACGAGACGAAGTAGTCAATCATTTCTCCACCGACTGGGTTATTTAGCCAAATATGAAATGGAGTATTGAGAATTTGGAGAGAATGGTTTTTTTCGACTGCTAACCGAACTTCATCCAACATGTGCGGATTATCCGCGATAGCCTCTCGATTCTTTTGTCTATACGTCGATAGAAGTCGAGATCGGCTTTCTCGGAAGATAGTTAGGCCATTTAGCTCTTGTGGAAAGTCTGCAATATTTTGATGCCCAACCCATAATGGCCAAAAATTGTAATTACTCTCTCTCCAGCTAGCCTCAACCTTTGGGTTTCTGTCATAGAACTCGAATGCTGGCATACCGACCGCATCAATTAAAGCTAAGCGAACTGATGTACCAGCAGTCTTTGGAATGTGTAAAAAGAAAACACGATTACCTGTCCATTCTTTGGTTGCATCTGCTAGCTTCAAAGGCAGCCCCATAGTTTGAAACTCAGGACTATCGAGCATGTGCGATAAAATCGATTCAAATTGATTTGGAATTTGAAGGCGCAAGGCCATGGAACTTCTCTCAGCTACCGTTGGTCGTCGGCCAAGCATTACACGGTACAAAGAGTCAGCCATCTTTTGATTGTGGCGGCTACTTGAAAACTTCTTAAGTACATTTCTATTAATGTTCACGACCCAACCTCACATCAATATGCGACATTACAAAATGGGATTGCAAAGACTATGCAAGATCATGCGAATGTAAAGCCAAGCCTCTTGGCGGTTATTTCAAAAAGATCATCGGCCTCTGATTTACTCAGAAGTGGAATTAGACCCTGCTCGTGAGCGACTTTATAAAGCGCAGCCTCTTTTTCTTGAACTGCGCTTAATTCTGCAAGTGTTTCAGAATCCAAAATCTGTGGTGGATATCCCTCAAGATCCGGATACACATTTTCACGAGGGAGTGCATCAATCTCTGACCCTGAAATCCCTGAGATGGCCCTCAAAATCGCGGGTTCATCATGGGACCACGCTGCATGGGTAAACCTAGAGAGACTCTCATTGAGGATTGTCTCCAACTTTGGTTCAGAAATTTTATTAATGTAACTCCTAAATTCTTTGGAACGATACTGAGTACCCTCCTCAGGTGGAATGAAATATCCCAAGACGCTTAGGCCCATAGAGGTTTTGAACCATGTGCCAAAAGGCTTAGATAGAGTCTCACGAGCTTGGATAATCTTTTTTTCGAGCCTTTCGGGATCTAAAATGTGACGATTTTCCATGAGTGCCATTCGA
>WLOR01000097.1 GCA_009699165.1 Actinomycetota bacterium
CCATGGGTTAAGAGTGGGTAAGGGCTCATCTGTTGGCGCCGGTGCGCTTGTAACTAGAAGCGTCGATGACTTCACTTTAGTGATGGGCTCGCCCGCGCGCAGAAAAAATCAAGGGTTTCGCGCATTTCGAAAGAGAGTTTTGCCTAAGATTCTAAAGCTGCTCAAAGCCTTAAAACTCCATAAAACTATAAAACGGGTAACAAGACGCTAGTTCCCATGGGAAAGTTGCAAGATTCCTTGATCATGCTTAATTGTTAAGGAATCGTTATCTGGCCCTGAGGTTGCAGGAGCGCATTACATTTCAGATTCAACTGTTCTTCGTTAGATTTTCCCCATGAATCAGCCACTCGCATCCGCCCATGCCACCACTAACCCACTGAAGAAAATGCGCTTGACTGCGCTTTTGGCAGTAGCGGCCATTGTCGGAGCTGTTCTGCCCTCAATTGCACAAGCCGCAAACCCAGCGACAATTTCGCTAACGGTTCACTATCAACGCCCTGAAAGTGATTACACCGGATGGAACTTGTGGATGTGGAAGAACTTAGTAACAGGTAGCGATGTCGATGTTGATTCCAACGGAGTCGCTTTCACCAGCGAAGATGTCTATGGAAAGATAGCAAAAGTTGATCTAACGGGGATGGATAAGTTCGATGATATTGGCATCATTGTCCGCAAAGGTTCTTGGGATGCAAAAGATGTAGAAATCGATCGCTTTATTAAGCAGATTCCAGCAGATGGCAAAGTAGAGATTTGGCTGCGCCAAGGTGATGCTCAGATTTATTATCAGATTCCGACAGAGCCAGCACCGGTTAATACGGCTAAAGCAAAGTCTAAAATATTTGATTCGGCAGATTTCATAAGTAAATACACATATCTTGAAAATGACCTTGGCAATACCTATACCAAGAGTTCAACCGCTTTCCGCGTATGGGCACCAACGGCCACCGCAGTCTCTCTTTTGACCTACGACAAGGCTGACTCATTGGCAGCAACGGCACACGTAACAGAGATGAAATCTGATGTCAGCGGCACTTGGGTTGCTACTTTGCCCGGCGATAATAATGGACTCATCTATACCTATCGTGTTGCAGTAGATGGTGGAATTAATGAAGCTGTTGATCCATATGTACGTGCAACAACCGTCAATGGCTCACGTGGAGTCGTTGTGGATTTATCAACAACTAATCCTGCAAACTGGTCACTGAAAAAACCGGCCTTTAGTGGCAAGTCGACCGATGCGATTATCTACGAGCTTCATGTTCGGGATCTCTCAATGGACAGTTCTAGTGGAATACCAGCAGCCCATCAGGGTAAATACCTTGCATTCACCGATGTTAATACAAGCAATGGTGGACAAAAGACTGGCGTGAGCTCGATAAAAGATTTGGGTATCACGCACGTGGAACTTCTACCTGTCTTTGACTTTGCATCCGTTAACGAAAACGACCCAACCTTTAACTGGGGCTATGATCCACAAAACTACAACGTTCCCGAAGGGTCTTACAGTACTGACCCAACAAATCCAACTACTCGAATCACTGAACTAAAGAGTGCGATTCAAGCACTTCACGATCAAAATCTTCGAGTGAATATGGATGTTGTTTACAACCACGTATATAACAGTGGCAGTTTCAGTGAAAATTTAATCGTTCCCGGATATTTCTTCCGTACAGATGACAATGGTGGACTTACCAACGGAAGCGGTTGCGGAAACGATGTTGCTTCAGAGCGACCTATGGTCCGCAAATTTATAGTCGACTCAGTTAGGTATTGGGCTACTCAATACAATCTAGATGGTTTTAGATTCGATCTCATGGGCCTCATGGACATTCAAACTATCAATGAAGTCATGGATGCCCTCAACATTATTGATCCAACGATAATCGTTATTGGCGAGGGTTGGAACATGGGATCTTTACCAACAAGTCTTCGCGCCAGCCAAACTAATATCTCAAAACTGCCTGGAGTAGCACATTTCAATGACCAGATTCGTGATGGTATTAAGGGATCTGTCTTTAACTCCGAGGATCCCGGATATGCAACAGGCAAACTGACCGCGAAGCCAGATGTAGTAGCAGGAATCGTAGGAAACACCGACTATTCAAATACTCTGCTGAGCAAGTGGACCACGAGCGCGCCAGGCCAGTCAGTCAACTATGTTGAATCGCACGATAACTTGACGCTTGCAGACAAAATTACAGCCAGCGTAAAGGGTGTGAGCCCAGCAGGGGTTGCACAGCTCAGTCAGTTTGCTGCATCCATCGCCTTCTTATCTCAAGGTGTGCCATTTATGCAGGCTGGGCAGGAGATCTTGCGCTCAAAAAATGGTGAGGGAAATAGCTATAAATCAAATGATGCTACCAACTCAATTAAGTGGAGCACAAAAGCTAAATATGCTGCAACATATAAGTATTACCAAGGATTAATAGCTCTGCGCTTGGCTCACCCAGCACTGAGAATGTCAACTACAGCGCAGATCAAAGCGAACTTAAAGTTTATTAAGTTCCCAAATGACATTATCGGTTATTCAATCAATGGAAAAGCTTTAAAGGATAAGGCTGCAAGCATTGTTGTTATTCATAACCCAAATGTCGCAACTAAGAATCTAGTTCTACCAAACTCAAAGAAGTGGTCTGTACTAGTTCAAGGTGCAGTTGCTGGGGATAAAGTGATTCGCACTTTTACTGGTAATAAGTTAGCGATTACAGGGCAATCAACTGTAGTCCTCACGCAGTAATAATTACTTTTGCTTAGGCTACTGGCCAAGGTGAACCAACAAAGTGCCAACCGATCCACCACCAAAAGAAGGTGAGTGCAAATCGGTTGGTCTTGTTGCTCAATACGTGATTCATAACATTTGAAAATGGCGCAATAGTTTGCGGGCGAAATTTTGCAAGAATGGATACCCCAACAGCTGTAGCTATTATCAATGCATAAATCCCAATTGATATGTGCTCCACTAGTTTTTCTCCTTTGAAAAAAGTAAGAAGTAGCCAACGTAAATGAACGGAATTAACAGTAATGCTCGACCTACGTCATGATGAAGCGTTGGGTCGAGGATTAAAGATATGGTCGGAAAATCTCGATCGTTTATGCCAGTCACTGAAATTAGGAAACTCCCAGTCTCTGTAAGTCCTAAGGCAATTGCAAGTCCCAAAAGAATATATTTGCTGCGGGTAAATGCCTTCTGATTCTGAGTTTCAATATATTTCTGAGGACCAACCAGTATGAGTGCCGGAGTAAGCAGAATAAATATGAATAACGCCGGGCGTGTATGCACATCGATGAAAAGTAATGAGGAAAAAGCGCAGATGTAGACGAGGTGAAAGGGTTTAGCCAAAATAATCCTAAGCCGGACAAATAGTGACTCAATTGCTTTATTTTCCAGTAGCACACATACGATGGCCGCAATCAGATAAATGAGTCCATCCACGTATGCATCGCGCAGAAGCTGCATGAAGGCTGAAAATATCAATAGGACAGGCCAAAGGGTTAACCCCTTAATTTTTAGCATTGCGGTATCGTACGACATGTTGTCCAAAAAATGTGAGAAAAAGAATTTAATGCATAAGTGATTTATTTGATTCGAGGAGAGTTACAAGAATGTCTAAGCTCGCTCAACTAATTACTGCTCGAAGTAAGCAGATCATCGTGCTCTGGCTGCTTCTTCTTATCGCGACTTCATTATTGTCTATGCGAGAAGGTGCCAACTTTACCGACTCTCTGTCCTTGCCAAAATCAGAGAGCCAAGTGGCATCGGATTTATTGAAAAGTGAGCACTCACCAGATGGATTGGGCTCGCTTCAAGTCGTATACGCGTCGAAAGATAATTCACCTCTCAAACCTAAGGATTTGAAACGTATTATCTCCGCGATAAAAAAACTCCCCTTCGTAGATTCGATTTCCTCCCCATTTGCACCTGGATCACAGTCGATGAGTGCCGATGGAAAAATAGCATTTTCAACTATCAATATGCGGGATCTAACTCTAAGCACTAAAGGCGAAAAGATTCAAAAGATTATCGATAGGGCAAATGCAAAGAATCACTCAAAAGTTCAAATTGAGTTTATGGGAGCAAACAATCAAAGTGGTGGGGATTCTGGTTCGCATACCAGTGAAATAATCGCTGTCCTTGTTTCACTGCTTATTCTTCTCATAACTTTTGGAAGCTTAACTGCAGCACTGATTCCTATCATTGTGGCAGTTTCTGCGCTTTTAATCGCATCTAACTTAATAAGTCTGACAAGTAATCTCTTTTCAATAGCGACTTTTGCACCAGTTTTATCTACCCTCATTAGTCTCGGAGTTGGAATTGACTACGCTCTATTTATAGTAAGTCGATTTAGACAATCACTTCGCGAATCTCACTCGGTTGAAGAGTCAATCATGATCTCATTAAAGACTTCGGGTAGGGCTGTGATATTTGCAGGACTTATTGTTTGTCTCTCAATTTTAGGTTTGTTCTTAGTTGGCATTGATTTCTTACATGGTGTAGCAATAGCAACATCAATATCAGTTCTGGTGACTATGTGCGCTGCAGTCACTCTTCTACCAGCGCTTCTTATGCACGTTGGTGTCCACATCAATCGCTTTTCAATTCCAAAACGGACTAACAAACTAAAGATTGCTAAAAAAGATGATTCGAAGTGGCAACGATGGGCTGGGCTAATTCAACGCCATCCAGTTAAGTGGGCTACAGCTTCGTCAATACTACTAATTCTCTTTTTTATACCAGCAACGACCATGCACCTTGGCACTGCAGATGCTGGAAATAATCCGGCCAACTCAACCTCTAGAAAAGCCTACGATTTGATGTCGAAAGGTTTTGGAGATGGTTTCGCCGGTCCGCTAATACTTGTGGCCTCTATTCCCGCTGGCGCAGATACTGGTGTTCTAAGCAGACTGTATGAAAAACTCGTGCAAGATGCAGATATTGCCCAAGTAGCTCC
>WLOR01000098.1 GCA_009699165.1 Actinomycetota bacterium
CTATTTATACGTTAACTCACCGGGTGGATCTGTCACAGCTGGCATGGCCATCTATGACACGATGCAGTACGTCAAAAACGATATTGCAACAGTTGGAATGGGAATCGCCGCATCGATGGGCCAATTCTTGCTCACAGCTGGAGCGCCAGGTAAGCGATACGCCACACCTAATGCGCGCATCTTGATGCACCAACCACTCGGTGGCATTGGTGGTACTGCAACTGATATTCGTATTCAAGCCGAGCAGATGGCGATTACAAAGCGCACAATGGCCGAAATCAACGCTAAGCACACTGGTCAAACTCTTGAGAAGATTCTTATCGACTCAGATCGCGACAATTGGTTTAACGCAGAAGATGCTAAGGCATACGGCTTCATCGATCACATTGCAACATCTGATGGTCAAGTATCAGGAGGAAAGGCGTAATGAAACATATTCAAGAAATCAGCGCTCGCTACGTACTTCCAACTATTGAAGAAAAGACAGCGTATGGGTTTAAGCGTCTTGATCCATACACAAAACTTTTCGAAGAGCGCATCATATTTTTGGGTCAGCCAATCGATGACACAGTTGCTAACGATGTCATGGCGCAGTTATTGACACTTGAGTCAATGGATCCAGATCGCGACATCATGATTTACATCAACTCACCTGGTGGCTCATTTACTGCACTCACTGCAATTTATGACACGATGCAGTTTGTACGCCCAGATATCAGCACAATCTGTCTAGGTCAGGCCGCATCTGCTGCCGCAGTAATCCTTGCTGGTGGTGCAAAAGGTAAGCGTTATGCACTCGAGCACTCACGAATCTTGATTCACCAACCTTCATCAGAAGGTGGCGGGCAGGCATCGGATGTTGAGATTCAAGCTCGAGAGATTGGGCGAATCGCACGCTTGCAAGAAGAGCTTCTTGCACGTCACGTTGTGAAATCAGCTGCAGAGATTGAAAAAGATATTGAGCGTGACAAGATTTTGACCGCTGCAGAAGCAGTTGAATACGGAATCATTGATCAAGTATTGGCCTCTCGTAAGGCCAAACCAGTCCAGTAACATCTATATATGAAGCTATTTGAGGCGGGCTCCCTTTGGTCATTTAAGGGGTACCGTCTCTTTTGGTTTTCTTCGACGATTTTTGTACTTGGTGCATCGGCTTTTCCTATTGCACTTGCGGTCACTGTTCTTGATGCAGGAGGAACCGCAACATCACTCGGGCTAATCCTCGGTGCACGTGTTTTATCCGGCGTACTTTTTGCTCCCATTGCAGGTGTGTGGTCTGATCGTTTGCCCCGCAAACAAGTCATGATTATTGCCGACCTATCACGTGCGGTAATTGTCTTTACTATGGTTTTCATTTCAGCACCGCAACTTCCACATTTCTGGTTAGCACTCGCTGTTTTTTCTATGGGAGTCTTTGACGCATTCGGTAACGCCTCTGCCGGAGCGATCATGCCTTCACTTTTGCCCGACGATAAATTACCCGCAGGAAATGTTGCTCGCGGCGTCGTTGTAAAGTCCGCATCGATTATTGGCCCAGGAATCGGGGGAGCATCTGTCTTTCTTATAGGCGGTCGGCTTACCTTTCTTTTCACCGCTATCGCATTTGCTCTGGGAACTTATTTTCTTGCACAAATAAAAGAAGATATAAATGCTGGCAGGAAGGAGCAAGAGCCATTTATGGTCGAACTGCGCGAAGGCATGCGCACGGTTCGTGATATTCCATGGATTGGCGCAGTGATTGCGATGTCATCTATTCAGCTGATGGTTGTTATCGCTGCCGAGACAGTTCTTCTACCCGTAATCACGCGAAGAGAGTTTGGTACGAATTCAGCTTTTGCGCTCTCAGCGGCAGCGTTTTCAGTTGGTGGAATTATCTCGGCGATAATCAGCGTCAAACTGAAAGTAAAACATCAAGGACGTTTTTCAATTCTCGTCTGGACTCTGCTAGTTATTGCGCCGCTGTCTCTGGCCTTCCCAATCTCTGAAAGTTTTGTCGTCATTGCATATCTACTTGCAGGATTTTCTGTCGGACCCTGGGAGGCTTTTTGGTCATCTGCGATTCAGCGAGAAGTGCCTCGAGAGCTTCAAGGTCGGGTCTTTAGTATTGATCACATGGGATCTGTTGGATTAATGCCACTAGGCATGGCTCTTGCAGGGCCAGCGGTTAGCTTATTTGGAGAAAAACCATTACTCATAGGTGCTTCAATATTTCACATAGTTATCTGCGCTCTTGTACTTTTGGTTCCTGGAGTTAAGGATTTTAGAATGCCGACTAAAAAAGCCTAATTATTCTCTCGGCGAACAATCACAGGCATAAAAAGCAGAGCATAAAAACCTTTAAGAATCTAAACTTTGGCCATGACGAGAATCGGTGAAACTAGCGACCTGCTGAAATGCTCTTTCTGCGGTAAAACCCAGAAGCAGGTTAAGAAACTTATCGCCGGACCAGGCGTCTATATCTGTGATGAATGCATCGAACTCTGTAATGAAATCATCGTTGAGGAGCTCTCCGAAGCTAGCTCTCTTGGATTAGCTGAACTTCCAAAGCCTCAAGAGATTTTCGAATTTTTAGACCAGTACGTCATCGGACAAAACCGTGCAAAGAAATCTTTATCGGTTGCCGTTTATAACCATTACAAGCGTGTCCAAGGCGGACACCGTGATGATTCCATCGAGCTCGCCAAATCAAATATCTTGCTCTTGGGTCCTACGGGCTGCGGTAAAACCCTGATGGCTCAGACACTTGCACGCATGCTCAATGTTCCGTTTGCAATCGCAGATGCAACTGCGCTGACAGAGGCAGGATATGTAGGCGAAGATGTTGAGAATATTCTGCTAAAGCTTTTGCAAGCCGCTGATTATGATGTCAAGAAGGCTGAAACCGGAATTATCTATATCGATGAGATCGATAAGGTTGCTCGCAAATCTGAGAATCCCTCAATCACTCGCGACGTTTCGGGTGAAGGTGTTCAGCAGGCGTTGCTTAAAATTCTTGAAGGAACTGTTGCATCAGTGCCACCGCAAGGCGGACGAAAGCACCCACATCAGGAGTTCATCCAGATTGATACAACAAATGTTCTCTTCATTGTGGGCGGCGCATTTGCTGGCCTTGAAAAAATAATTGAATCACGAAGCGGAAAAGCAGGCGTTGGCTTCAATGCAACTCTTCAGGATGCATCTGAAAAAAATCGTAAGGATATTTTTGCCGATGTTATGCCTGAGGATTTATTAAAGTTTGGAATGATTCCCGAGTTCATCGGCCGACTTCCTGTCCTTACAAGTGTTGAGAATCTAGACAAGCCAGCTTTAATGCAGATATTGACCGAGCCTAAAAATGCACTGGTCAAGCAGTATCAGCGTCTCTTTGATTTAGATCACGTTGAACTCGAATTCTCAGTTGATGCCCTCGATTCAATTGCGGATTTAGCGTTAATACGTGGAACAGGTGCTCGAGGACTTCGCGCGATTATGGAATCCGTCCTTCTCTCTGTGATGTATGACGTGCCAAGTCGAAGTGATATCGCCAAGGTCTTAGTTACTAAGGATTGCATCGAAACTGGGGCGCAGCCCGAATTCATCCTTCACACAGGTGATATTCCTAAGCGTTCTCGCGGCCAAAAAGGTCAAGAGGAGAAGAGCGCATAATCTAGACTGCTCTCTATGTCCCGCGAACTAGCCTCCAGTTTTTCACCAGCTGATATCGAATCAGCCCTGTATGAAAAATGGGTCGCGGCTGGTTATTTCACCGCCGATTCATCATCGTCAAAGCCACCCTTCACAATCGTAATTCCGCCACCCAATGTCACGGGTTCGCTTCATATAGGTCACGCACTTGATCACACTTTGCAAGATGCGTTAACGCGCATGAAGCGCATGAAGGGTTTTGAGGCGCTGTGGTTGCCAGGAATGGATCACGCCGGAATTGCAACGCAGAACGTTGTAGAAAAACAGTTAGCTGCCCAAGGATTGAGTCGCCATGATCTGGGTCGCGAAGATTTTGTTAAGAAAGTTTGGGAGTGGAAGGCCGAATCTGGCGGTGCGATCCTAGATCAGATGCGTCGATTGGGCGATAGCGTTGATTGGTCACGCGAAGCTTTCACAATGGATGCAGGGTTATCAACTGCGGTGCTTACAATATTTAAGAAGCTCTATGATCAAGGACTTATTTATCGCGCAGAGCGAATAATCAACTGGTGTCCACGCTGCCTTACTGCATTGTCAGATATAGAAGTTGAGCATCATGATGATGCGGGCGAGTTCGTGCAGGTTCGTTATGGTGATGATGATATTCAAATTACGGTTGCAACAACCCGTGCCGAAACAATGCTTGGAGATGGCGCAGTTGCTGTTCATCCAGATGATTCTCGCTACAAACATTTGATCGGCAAAGAAGTACTCCTACCGCTTGCAAATCGATATATTCCAATTATCGCCGACGAGCTCGTTGAAATGGATTTTGGAACCGGTGCAGTAAAGGTCACTGCCGCCCATGACCCTAACGACTTTGAAATGGCCGTACGCCACAACATCCCATTTGTAGTGATCATGAATGAGCACGGTGTTATGGATGGTTCAGGAACGCGCTTTGACGGTATGGATCGCTTTGATGCACGAAAAGCAGTTGTAGAGGCACTTCGCGCCGAAGGCCGAATCATGGATGAAAAACGTCCATATGTTCACGCCGTTGGACACTGTTCGCGCTGCGATACAACTGTCGAGCCACGACTTTCAAAGCAGTGGTTCGTGAAAGTTGCTCCACTTGCAAAGGCTGCAGGAGATGCGGTGCGTGATGGTCGCGTAAAGATTGAGCCCGAAGAGTTAGCGCCACGATACTTTGACTGGATCGACAACATGCACGACTGGTGCATCTCTCGCCAATTGTGGTGGGGACATCGGATC
>WLOR01000099.1 GCA_009699165.1 Actinomycetota bacterium
ATAGCCACCAAATCCGATGGCAACGCTAAACCTTTAGCTGCCGATGCAACGGCTAGCGCCAGAGCTAAATCAGCGGCAGGCTCGGACATTTTCATTCCACCGACGGTTGCAGCGTAGACATCACGTCCACCAACGCGTACTCCGGCACGCAGTTCTAGGACCGCCAGTGTCATCGATGTACGAGCCGAATCCAACCCTGAAACAACACGTCGCGCGTTACCAAAGTCATTTTCTCTGCCTTGGCTTACAAGTGCTTGAATCTCAGCAAGCAATGGACGCCTGCCTTCGAGAGTAACGGTGACGCACGTACCCGGAACAGGCTCTGCATGACGTGATGTAAATAGACCAGTGGGATCTACAACAGATTCAATACCAACATCGCTTAAATCAAAACAGCCAACTTCATCGGATGCACCAAAACGGTTTTTGATTGCACGGATTAATCGAAGCCGTGAGTGGCGCTCACCTTCAAACTGTAGAACCACATCGACAATGTGTTCGAGCAAACGGGGACCTGCAATTGAACCATCTTTAGTAACGTGTCCAACAAGTAGAAGAGTGATGTCACGGTCTTTACAGATTCTAATAAGTGCGCCAGCAACTTCACGAACTTGTGTTACGCCACCAGGTGAGCCATCGGCAGTTGAGCTACCAATTGTCTGCACCGAATCGATAATTACCAACTGTGGTTTAACAGCATCGATGTGTGCGATGACTGCGCCAAGATCAGTTTCAGATGCTAGATACAACAGTGGATCTATCGCTTTAATTCGCTCTGCCCGCAAGCGCACTTGTGATGCGGACTCCTCGCCACTGATATAGAGAGCCGATAAACCCTTTGATGCAGTTTGAGCTGCTACAGATAATAAAAGTGTGGATTTTCCAACGCCGGGCTCTCCAGCCAACAAGATTGCAGCTCCCGGAACCAAGCCGCCACCTAAAACGCGATCAAGTTCGGTGACACCTGTTGGCCTTGCATGTGCTGCAGTTAAATCCACATCTCCAATGGGAGTTGCTTTATGTGTTACATGTCCGGCAACGAGTGAGAGTTTCTTCGGTGCTGAAATCTCTTCGACACAGCCCCAGGCTTGGCACTCCCCGCATCGACCGACCCATTTCTGTGATGTCCATCCGCACTCGGTGCAGCGGAAGGGATCCTTTTCAACTTTGGCCATGGGTAGAGCCTAGAACGTAGGGCTGACTATTTCTTGGCCGCGGCCAGAGTCGCTGGATGTTGAATTACAAATAGGGGGAGTGAGCGCGCTTGCGCATCGCGGATTCCAGCCATCCGAATGTCACAGAGTCGCGCTAGCTCTGCATATGGGCCTTCACCCATAAGTTTTTGTAGCTCATATTTATTAGAGATATATACGGGCTCTTTTCCAACATGGGCATCGGTGTTACTGGTGCAGTACCAGTCGAAATCATCGCCGCCATCGCCCCAAGCAAGACGTTCGTACTCGCCAATTACCGTCACCGAATATTCGCGCTCGCCAACTTCGCGAGTTTCAAAGCTACGACGAAGCGGTAACTGCCAACAGACATCAGGCTTTGTATCTACGAAGTGTTTATTTTCTTTAATTGCTAAATGATGTAAGACGCAACCAAAAGTTCCGGTGAATCCATCGGCTTGATAACCTTTGCGGTTAAGAAATATGCAACCATCGTCGACGCGACGTGTCTTACGTTCGCCATCTTCATCTTTTTCAGAGATACGAAGTTTTGCTCCAGGCTTTTTTGGACGAGCCTCTGAATAAAACTGCCACATATCTGGCGTTAAGTATGCCGCTGCCTTATCGGTTCGCTCTTCATCATCGGCATCTGTATACATTGCGCCCTCTGTGCAACAACCGGAGTTTGGTTGGTTCTTAAAAACACCTTGGCAGCCATCACCGTAAATACAGGTCCAGTAAGAAGTCAGCCATGTGAGGTCGCACTTAAAAATCTCCTCAGGAAGATTAGGGTCGGAAAATTCAACCCAATCGCGGGCAAATCCTGGCTTCATTTCAGACATAGATGTAGAGCCTACACGCACAACAGGTAGGCTTGCACAATGAACAAGTCGATACCAGTTGGTGTAATCGGTGCTGGCATCATGGGCGAAGCGCTGATTGCCGCACTTATTGCATTTGGTGTTGACGCTAAAAAGATAACAATCTCTGAGAAGCGCTTAGAACGAGCAAGTGAACTTATGAGTCGCTATGGCATTAATGTCGAGAGTATCGAAAATAACGTTGCTACTGCCGAAGTTCTATTACTCGTTGTAAAACCGCAGGATATGGCCAGTGTGCTAGCTGAGATTAAAAGCTCAATAAATCAAGAGGCTGTCGTTGTCACATTCGCAGCCGGCAAAAAGATCTCCTTTATCTCCGAAGGCCTGGCAACAGATAATCCAATTATTCGTGTAATGCCAAACACTGCGACTTTAGTTGGTGCCGGTATGGCAGCGATCTCGCTAGGTAGTGGAGTTAGTACCCAACAGTCAGACTTTGTCACTGGATTTTTAAGTGCTACTGGAAAAGTTATTGAGGTGCCTGAAGATCTTCAAGATGCCGTAACTGCAACAAGTGGATCTGGACCAGCCTACTTTTTTAGATTCGTTGAGGCCATGGTGGATGGCGCACAGCAGCTTGGCCTTTCACATGATGCTGCTACCCAGTTAACGGTACAAACTATTGTTGGTGCCGCAAAGTTGTTAGAGGAGTCTGGAAAATCGGCGACGGTGTTACGTGAAAACGTAACTAGTCCTAATGGAACAACAGCGGCAGCGCTGGCATCGTTCGAGAGCAGTCACATATCATCGGTTGTGGCCACCGCAATGAAAGCCGCGCGCGATCGCTCGCAGGAACTAGCGTGAAACGGCTTTTTCAAACTGTCATTGTGCTTTTAATTCTTAGCCTGCCATCAAGCATGGCAGCTCCACAACAGATTGCGGTTAAGCCGCTAACTTTCTTAACCACCTTAGGGACAACTTCGCAAGTAGCAGGAGTGCTAACAAAGGGTTCGCAGATATATATTTTTGGCAATACAGACAACGGGCCATTTATTCGGGCTATAGACCCATCAGGTAAAGAGTTGTGGAGAGTTGTATTGGACTCGGATCAACCTGCGATTGCAACTGCAGGTGCCATTGATGGCGCTGGAAACATCTGGGTAGCTGGTTCAACATCATTAAAGAGCGCAGTCCCAACTCCGGCACAGAGTTTGGCGCCAATAAACCCTGACGGTGAGCTTGGCGTTATACAAGAAACTACACATGGGCTAGATGCAGTGGCCCTATGGGAGATACCTGCGGGAGGCACAACCCCGAATCTATTTACAGCCAAACAACAGTCAGAAGTCTTAATAACTGCAGTCGCAGCAGATAAAAATGGCCTGACCTTAGCGGGCGTAGCGGCAACAGAAAAAGGAAGCTCTGGGTTTTTTGTTAATACTAATTTTGCTGGTGAATTCATGCAATCCGTAAGAATTGGTACTCAGGCAACTGGGATTAATGCAACGGTGAGACATCGAGATGGAAGTAAAACCCTCATCGGAAACAGTGCAGAAACTTTGGGAGGCAAAAAGTTAGCTGGGATAAGCGATGGAGTGATTATTAAAGTAGATGCAAAAGATGTTGTAACTCAAATCGTGCGAAGTTCAGAGGCTAAAGCAAATCGTAGTTGGGATTCGGCTAGCACTTCGCTCTTGTTTGGTGGTTCAATTATTAAAGGCACACAAATACAAAGCGCAGTTACTAAGTTTTCTACCTCGTATTCTCCTCAATGGACTGCCAGATTCGCTTCAACCGGCGCTACATTTACATTTGGCACGGACAGAGCATTCTTTGCATCGACATCTCCAATTTCTACGCTTCGAGCTTGGGCTCCAAAGTCTGCGAGACCACTTCTACTTACATTCGATACCAAGGGATTGATATCAGCGGCATTTAGTGCACCTCTAAGGCAGAGCGATGTTTTTGGGCTCATTGAATCTAAGGAGATTGGATTGATCGCCTTGACCACAAGTGAGGGCGTGATTTCGGCTTACGTAGCTAAATAGCTAATCTTAATTAGGCGTCAGTAGAGATAATTTGCCGTTAACAGTAGCCAGAAGATACCTAGTTTTGTTTAGGCTAACCCAAGCAGTTTGGATTTGATTCGCATTTTGGCCACCCGTAACTAACTTAAGGGCACCTTGACCGAGTTGACTCTTGCTGGCATCTAAGGCGCATAGTCGATCCTGGCAGTTAAAGACCGTTAAATTCACATCCGTAGATAGATATGGTCCAGGTGTTCCAAAGTTCTCTGTAGTAATGCTTGATATTTTTTGGGGTTGATAGAGAGTTGCCCAGCGGATTTGATTTGGCTCTGGCAATGAAACCAGGGATGCGGCTAGCCATGTTGCGCGTACATGGCCGTTGACTTTGGTTAAGGAGATGTCATAGCCGAAAACAGATGCAGCATCTGTTGAAACATCTAGGGTTTGGTAGCTCCATGAATTTACAAGAGTGGATGTTCGTGATGCAACTCGTATGGCACCGGAAGTAATCTCCCTCTTTTGATTAACGGCAATAATTGAGTCATATACAAGATACGTAACAGTGCCTTCGACCATTGCATGTAAGTGAGTTCCAACGTCGCCAATTGAACGTCCTTCTGTTTCACGATCTCCATCTATAATTTCATATCGCCATGGAGTATTTTTAGTCTTAGTAGCACCTAGTAATACACCCTGAGTTTCATCGCGGTAAAAAACTTGAACCGAACTAGTAGTTGCAACACAGGCATTAGCAACACTGACATCACTAGATGTGCGCACTCTTAAGATATCTTCATAACTATTG